>SPDA01000389.1 GCA_004525155.1 Spirochaetales bacterium | reverse complement strand
TAGGTATGGGTTCAATTATTTTAAACAGGGCGAAAATCGGAAAGGAGTGCATCGTCGGTGCCGGAGCCCTGGTCACGGAGGGGAAGGAATTCCCGGAACGTTCCCTCATAATCGGGAGCCCGGCAAGGTTCGTAAGAACCCTGACGGATGAGGATGCGGCAAAAATCCAGGAAGCGGTACAGCGGTATATCGAAAGGTCGAAACACATGAGTACACTGTTCGGAAATTTGTAGAAAATAAGGGAGGGATACCGCATGGAGCGGCTCAGGCTGAATCCATGCGGTTTATCGGAATACTTTCCGCAGGCTATCCGGAAACCTGATCGGGCTTTCCAGGCCTTGTATCTCTTGCTTCGTTTACTTTGAGCGCTCTTCCGCCGAAATCTTTTCCGTTCAGTCCGTCGATTGCTTCCTGCCCATTGTCCATTTCCACAAAAGCAAAACCCTTGGAACGTCCTGTTTCTCTGTCAGTTATTATCTTGACCGAGTTAACCATGCCGTACTGTGCAAACACATTCTTGATTTCTTCCTCGCTGCATTTGTAGGGAAGATTTCCTACATAAATTCTCATTCCCGCTTAACCTCCGGTTTCTCGTGTATACAGTTGTCGGATGATAAGGCCGAAACAACTTGCTATCTAGGGTTATACCTGATTTTATAGTGATTGTAAAGTTTTTTTTACAGGAAAAGGAGCCTGGAAAATACCTGTACTAAACCGGAATAGGGGTATATAATATTTATACAAAGAATAACCTATAAGGCAAGGAGATTTACATGAAAAGCGTTAAAGGTACGCAGACAGAAAAAAATCTGCTCACTGCTTTTGCGGGGGAATCCCAGGCTCGTAACAAGTACACCTATTTCGCGTCCAAGGCTCGGGCGGAAGGTTTCGTACAAATCTCGCAGATATTTGAAGAAACCGCAAACCAGGAAAAAGAGCACGCCAAACGGTTTTTTAAATTTCTGGAAGGCGGCGCTGTTGAAATCACGGCAGCCTTTCCCGCGGGAGTCATCGGCTCTACGGCGGATAATTTAAAAGCGGCGAGCGAGGGCGAAAGTTATGAGTGGAAAACCATGTATCCCGGTTTTGCCAGGACGGCTAAAAAGGAAGGTCTGGCAATCATTGCCGCCGCGTTCGAGGCCATCGCTGTTGCGGAAAAACAGCACGACGCACGCTACAAAGGCCTGCTCGCGAATGTCGCGGCCGGCAGCGTGTTCAAGAAGCCGAAGCCTGCAACCTGGCGCTGTCTTAACTGCGGATATCTCCACAAGGGAACGGAACCTCCCAAAAAATGCCCTGCCTGCGAGCATCCGCCATCCTATTTTGAGTTGCTCGGTAAAAACTGGTAACCATTTTATCAATGTTTAAAGTGTGAATCCTAAGGAGGAGTATATGACAAAACGTTTACAGGTTTTTAAATGTGAAAAATGCGGAAACATCGTTGAAATGCTTCATGCAGGCGACGGCGATCTTGAATGCTGCGGCGAACCGATGAAAATTTACGAGGAGAAAACCGCGGATTCCAAGACGGAAAAACATGTGCCGCTCATCGAAAAAACAGCCGACGGGTACAAAGTGACGGTAGGTTCGACCCTTCATCCCATGGAAGAAAAACATTTCATTGAATGGATAGAGCTGGTCGCGGGAGACAGGGTTTACAAGGAATTTCTTAAACCCGGGAATCCGCCTTCTGCGAACTTCTGCGTTAAAGCGGACAAGGTGACTGCCCGGGAATACTGCAACCTGCACGGGCTCTGGAAAGGAGTGTAACCTATGGCTTCCGAAAAATTGAACGAGGCCCTGAATATGCAGCTGAAGGAAGAACTCAAATCGGCCTATCTGTACTGGGCCATGGCGGCGGATTTCGAAGCGAAAAACCAGAAAGGCTTTGCCGGATGGTTCAAGGCCCAGGCCGGCGAGGAAATGATTCATGTAATGAAAATTTACGGATTCCTCTACGAACGGCTTTCCAAAGCTGAGCTGCCGGCCCTCGAAAAGCCCCAGGCTTCCTGGAGCAGCCCGCTGGAGGCGTTTGAAGCCGCCCTCAAGCATGAAAAATTCATAACAGGGTGCATTCACAGTCTCTACAAGCAGGCGAAAGATCTGGGCGACTACGCAGGCGAAGTGTTTCTTCAGTGGTTCGTGAACGAACAGGTCGAGGAAGAGGCAAACGCGGACGAAGTCGTGCAAAAACTTCAAACCCTCGGGAATCAGCCCATGGCGCTCTACCTGCTGGATAAGGAACTGGGTGCAAGGAAACCCCCTTTCAGCCTGCAGGGTTAACATCAGGAAATTATTGGACATAAGGAGACATAAAAAACCATGAAGAAGTATGTATGCAATCTGTGCGGCTACGTGTACGATCCTGCGGAAGGCGACCCGGACAACGGCGTGGCGCCCGGAACAAGTTTCGAAAACCTACCGGATGACTGGGTTTGTCCCGTGTGCGGCGCGAGCAAGGAAGATTTTTCTCCGGAGTGAGATAAATACGCAAACCGTACATTCATTTTAAACCGCAGGGCCGGACAGCAGGGAATATAAACTTACAGCAGTTCCGGCTTTGCGGCTTTTTTATTTAGAGTATAGGCACCATGGGAAAAACACCAGATCTTCTGAACGATCCGATTCCGCTGCTTATCCGTAAAATCGGTTTTCCCGCGGGACTCGGAATTTTCTTCAACACCATGTACAACGTAGTGGATACCTGGTTCGGAGGAAGAATCTCCACCACTGCCCTCGCTGCCATGAGCCTGTCCTTCCCCGTTTTTTTTATTCTGATATCCTTCGGTTCAGGTTTCGCGACCGGCGTGACCGCTCTTGTAGGCAACGCCCTCGGAGCCAGAGATGATAGAAAAGCCCGTGAATTGACCGTTCATTCCCTTCTTTTCGGTTTTATACTCACTGTTTTTATAACCGCGATCGGTCTTCTTCTTTCTCCCTCCCTCTTCCGCATCCTGGGGGCGAAGGAGGAATATCTTTCGGAGGCTCTGGCCTATATACAGATTATTTTTGCGGGCAGTATCTTCTTTATCTTCTCGAATTTTTTGAACGCCATCCTGACAGCGGCGGGCAATACAAAACCTTACCGGAACGTGCTCATCGTCGGGTTTTTCGTGAACATCGGGCTTGACCCCTGGTTCATATACGGAGGACTGGGAGTCCCCGCCATGGGCCTTAAGGGCGTGGCCGTGGCCACGGTAGTCATTCAGGCAGCCGGTTCGCTCTACCTACTGCTGACCGTACGAAAGACGGGCCTCCTACGGCCGCTCCCCTCCCCGCCGGCGGACAGCCCGCGGCGCCTCCTTAACGGAAAACACTTGAGGGATCTGCTTGTTCAGGGTTTACCGGCCAGCACCAATTACCTTACCGTGGCGGCTGGCATATTCATCATAACATATTTCATAAGCGGGTTCGGCAGGGAGGCGGTGGCTGCCTACGGCGCAGCGGT
>SPDA01000452.1 GCA_004525155.1 Spirochaetales bacterium | reverse complement strand
ATTATCGCACTTTATGCCGTAAAAACTGTAATTTTTTTTTTGTTTTCTTAAACCTTGTGAGGGCCCGGGAAACAGTTCCCGAATTCGGACAAAATTAGATATAGTGGATTTTTTTGGTGAATTTATTTTATTTAAGCTGTTGTACGAATAATCCCGGGCTGCAGCGGTTACTGCCCCTCCCCGTAAGGCCGTCTGCCTGCAAATCTGTTTATCGGGAGGCAACGAATGAAAGTTTTAATTATTTATTCTGTATGACGTTATATAAAATAAGCTTCGGCTGGATCTTTGGGCCCACCAGGACTTGAACCTGGGACCCGCTGATTATGAGTCAGCTGCTCTAACCATCTGAGCTATGGGCCCTCGGGAAAATCACTATTACCAGATATCGGCGGATGTGTCAAGCCTGGGCTTGAAGCGCACTCAGTTCTCCCTCTGCGACAGGCCGCGCAGCAGCTTGAGGAGGGCTTCCTTTTCCACCAGGTCTATGAGCCTCGCCTCGACAAACTGCTTGGCTCCATCTGAAAATTCCCCGGCGATTATACAGAAACCCCTGCCCGCTTTTACGTCCCGGATACGGGCATACAGGTCCCGCAGGTAGAGTTCGCCTACCTGGCCTGTCGTGCGGATAAACCGGTACAGGATGACATCATCCCATCTGGAGGTGCTTACATTCGCGAGCACGTCCAGGTAATCGTTCTTATTCATCGAAATATCAGTAATTTTAACCGTTGAGCCCTGGAAATAACCTTCCACGATTTTTCTGCACAGGTTGGCGAATTCCGACGGAGAGGCCATAAGGAAAGACTGGAGGTTATGGTTGGCGTTGAGCTCCCTGTACCTGCCCAGCAGACCGGTTGTATCCTTGTACCCGGGAACTTCTCCGTTTATTTCCATCAGCAGGCTTACGGCCTTTCCCAGGTCCTGCTGTTTGATCGAGGCGGCTGCCAGCCTGTACTTGATCTCCAGGGCAGTCTCCTTTTTTATGCCCGCGTGCCGGAGGCCCAGCTCGAAATCCTCAGCGGCCTGCGCATACTGCCTGCTGTTGAGATGGATGGTGCCTGAATACAGGGCTGCCGTGGGACCGATTTCAGGGTCCGCCCTCAGGCGGGTAAAAATCTTGACTGCCTGGTCGTTCTGTCCCAGTTCGAAATAGCACTGGCCGAGGATGAACAGCGCCTCCTTGTCCCCCGGTTCGACATCCAGTACCTTCCGGAGAATGTCGGCCGCCTCCCGGAATTTTTTCAGTTTGAAGTTGCAGTGGCCCAGGTAGCGCCGGGTGGGAATGTGTTCCGGCTGCAGGATATTTGCGGACGTAAGGAGGCTGAAGGCTTTTTCATAGCCCTTTTTTAAATACTCGAGGGTGCCGAGGTTGTAGTTAACCTCGAAGGAATCCTGCCTCATGGTCCTCGCAAGAAGGAAACTTCTGTAGGCGGCATCGAATTTCTTAAGCTTAAGGGCGGATACGGCGTACCGGACAGTCAAATCGAACTCAATAAGGTCGGCGTTCGTGCTGCAGAGGTCAATGAGTACCTGGTAGGTTTTCATGGCCTTGTCGTAGTTTTCTTCCTTAAAATACAGTTCCGCCAGGGAAAACAGGGCTGACGCGTCTTTCGGGTTCTGCGAGAGGCGCCTGTTGGCTTCCCGGATAACGGTATTTCTGTCATCCCCTTTATTGCCGTCATCACTTTTATTTTTTTTCCTTAAAATCCGGAGAAAAACAAAAACAAGAACGCCGATAATTATTACGACAATGATGACTGGCAGTAATATTCCCACGCGGTTATTATGGGTGTAATGACAAAACTATGTCAAGGAATGAGGTACATTGACAAAAGACCCGTGTAAAGTTAGGATTTTATAAACGAGGAGGAAAGGTGAAAGAATCCACTATTGGAATTAAGATTGCAAATGGATCGTACTTTCCGGTTTTAAGAGAAAATTCCCAGGGTAAAAAAAAGCTTGTTCTTACCACGGTCAAAGACAATCAGCCCAACGTTCAGATTGACCTTTACAAAGGCAGCGGGGTGGAGATAAAAGATGCTCATTATATCGGCAGCCTGGTCATTGAACAATTAACAGCCGCGAAGCGCGGAGAACCGGAGATTGAACTGCTTTTAGGCATTGACAAGGAAGGAAACCTGAACGCATCCGCCGGAGACCTGAAAACGGGAGACCACCAGAGCCTGAGTATCAGTCTGCAGAACCTCAATGACGAAAGTACCTATGACATTCCGGATTTTGACTTAAGCGGTACGACTGAACCTCCCGCGGATTACGAATTTGAAGAGGATGAGTTCATGAACTCGCCGCCGGATCTGACCGACGATTTCGGTCCAGAGGGAACCGGTCCCGATGTAATCGGGGGAAAATACGGCATTAAGGAAGACAATGCGGCAGGAACCGGCAAGAGCCGCGGGAGCATTCATCCCATTCTGCTTGCGGGTTTTGTCGTTCTCGGCCTTGCTATCGTAGCCCTGGTCATACTGCTGCTGTTCAAGGTGTTTCAGGGCCCCGAAGCGCCGCCTCTTGAAGCCGGAATAAAGACTGA
Organism: Spirochaetales bacterium; assembly: GCA_004525155.1. Lineage (GTDB taxonomy): Bacteria > Spirochaetota > Spirochaetia > SPDA01 > SPDA01 > SPDA01. The sequence continues at coordinate 477 of SPDA01000452.1, read as the reverse complement.
AATCACGGATTCCGGAAAAGCACCGGTTGAGCCTGCTTCAGGCGGGGCAGCGGCGGCGGCTGAAGCGCCGGCGGTAAAGCCTGAACCCGAGGCGCCAGCGGCGGCGGCAGTGCCGGACAAGGAAACGCCGGCGGCGCAAAAACCGGCGGCAGCAGAAGGGCCGGCTGAACCCCTGCTTTCCTACCACATCCTGTGGGGAGACACTCTCTGGGGAATCGCGTCTAAATTCTACAAGGACCCATGGCTCTACTGGAAAATCGCGCAGGAAAACAAAATAAACAATCCGGACCATATCTTTGCTTGAACAAACATTATTATTCCGAAAAACTAACACTTTTATCCTGATTTTCAGCATTACCATGTTCTTCTCGGTTTCTGCGGTCGGCTGCAGGCCTGTAGAGGTTTGGAACATGCCGCTGGATGTTTTTTCCGCGAAACTGAAAGCAGGTGACTGGGATTTCCTTACAAAACTTGATT
>SPDA01000234.1 GCA_004525155.1 Spirochaetales bacterium | reverse complement strand
GTTCCGCCCCGTACCACATGGGCAGTCTGTCGAAATTATTCCCGGCAAATGCCGCCCTTACCCGTTCTCTGGATTTCATAGAAATATGCTCCCAAGGTACCAGGTTAAAACCTGGTGTTTTTTCTTTTCAATATTCTTCCGTCATATTTTTCCATTACATCGTGAAAATCCCGGATGACCTCTGCAAGGCTGTTCACGGCCATATCATGAATCCGTTTCCCGAACTCAGCATCCGCTACTGACGGGTCCCCCGCGCCCCCGTAGAGGGAATCCTCGACAAACCAGGTGGACAGGAAGAGCTTCTTTTTTCGTGGTGACACAGGGTCCACAGGGCAGGTATTTATCGAGCTCGTCATGATATCGGTACCGTCCGCCAGGGACATGTCCACCAGCTCCGGCGACAGATGCAGCATGATAGATGTTTCCGCCTCGCCGGCGTGGCTGATGCCGCCTTCCTTCGATTTCCGGTTTTCCCGGATCCACTGCGCATCCCATAGGTTGAAAATATTGACTACCCCGGGAAAAACCTTGTGGTCATCACCCACCGTCCGCACGACCACATCGAGCACGCCGGGATTGTTGCCGTGACCGTTGACGATGAGTATCCGGTCAAGCCCCATGTCGATGAGGGAGGTGCATATATCGTACATGAAATCGATGAGCACCTTAGGCCGGATGGTTACCGTTCCCGGCCAGTTCTTCAGTACCGCCACTGAGTAACCGTAAAAGACCGGCGGCAGCACGGCGATAGGTATCGTGTCTTTTACTTTGTCCGCAGTGTCGAGGCAGGCCTGGTACGCCAAGCGTGTGTCCGTTACCACGGGCAGGTGCCTGCCGTGTTCCTCGCAGGCGCCGATGGGCACCAGGATCACCGCCTTTTTTTCAGCGAGCACCCCTATCTCGGGAGATGAGAGCTCTTCGAATTGTATGCCCTTCATGCCTTCACTCCGAAATGTTTTTCCGTTTCCGTCAGGGCTTCATCGATTATTTCAATTGCCTTCCTCGAAAGGGTCTCGTCGATGATGAGCGGAGGCGCGATCCTAAGGATGTTGCCAGCGGGAATCCAGGCGAGTCCCTTCGAGAAAGCCTTTTCGTATACCATTTTTCCCGCCTCAATAAACGGTTCCCGGGTGTTTCTGTCCTTCACCAGATCGATGGCGAGAAGCAGACCTTTACCCCGGACATCGCCCACAATGGGATGAGACGCTTTCAGTTTTTCCAGCAGGCCGATGATGCAGGCCCCCACGCGGTTGACGTTATCCAAAAGGTTCTCCTCCTCGAACACCGTGAGGGTTGCATACCCCGCGGCGCAGGCCATGGGATTTCCTCCGTAGGTGGTGGAGGCGGACATCTTTTCCAATGCCCAGTCATATTCTTCCCTTACCGCGAAACCGCTTAAGGGGAAACCACCGGCGGTACCTTTGCCGAACACGATGATGTCCGGTACCACCCCGTAGTGCTCTACGCAGAAGTTCTTTCCTGTCCTCCCCATGCCCGAGAGTATCTCGTCCACCACCAGGAGCATGCCCCGCTTCCGGCAGATCTCCGCCACACGCGGCAGGATTTCGTCCCGGTACACTACCGAGCCGCTGTAGCCCTGTATGGGTTCCATAACAACCGCCGCCTGCATGCCCGTACCCTCGTTTTCTATGGTCCCTTCCAGGATGTCCATGCACAACAGGCCGCAGCCGGGATGCGTGAGCTTGAAGGGACAGCGGTAGCAGTTGGGTGCCGGCGCCAGGTGACAGCCGGAAAACCGCGGCCCGAACACCTCGCTGCCGAGAGAGGAAAGGCTCATGGACGCGCTGGTTTTGCCGTGCCAGTCGCCCCAGAAACTGAACATTTCGTATTTGCCCTCTTTCACTGTCCGCACCGCGCGCAGGGCGGCTTCCACCGATTCAGACCCGCCGCAGTAGAGCTGTATGCCGCTTAGGTTCCCCGGCAGGAATTCCGCCATCTTCTCAAGAAACAGCGCCTTAATGGGAGTATTGAAATCGTGGCAGTTCATGAGCCTGCCCGCCCACTCCTTCGTCTTCTCCACCACCTTGGGATGACAGTGACCGGTGGAATTACAGTAGATTCCGGAGGAAAAATCGATGTACGAATTACCATCCACGTCCCACAAAACGGCGCCTTCACCCCGGTCGAAAACCACGGGGAACTGTTTTACCTGGGACGAATATCCCTTCATGTGTTTCGCCGCCCTCTCATGCCAGCGGAGGGATTCCGGACCCGGCGGTTTTATTTTGATAAAAGGAACCTGATGTGAATCCACGTAAACCACTCCTGTTGCCTCGCCAGGCGCCCGCGGAAAGGCGGAACTTTCTGTTTTACGGAATTTACTGCTGCCTGTGCGTGAGCAGTTCTTCTTCCGCCTTGCTTATATAGTTTGACACCCGCTTTTTGTCCTTGAGCAGAATATAGAGGTAGACGGCGTCGAGGATGACCATGTGGGCTATCCGGGAGGAAAGATCGATCTTCTGGTACAGGTCCTTTACCGGCGCGGAATAGAGCCTTATATCCGAATACCTCGTAATGGGTGAATCCATGAAGGTTGTGAGGCATACCGTCTTGACGCCGTTCTGCCTCGCGTTTCTCATGCACTCCACAACCTCCCTGGACTGGCCCGAAAAGGACACGCCCAGGGCCAAATCGGTTTTCCTGCTGTTCTGGGACATGATGACCTGCGAATACACATCCGGGTTCTGCCAGCAGGTGAATCCGGCCAGGCTCAGTTTCCAGGCAAAATCGGTGGTCGTGGGAATCGAAGAAGAGACGGAGAACAGCAGGACCCTTTCGCTCTTCATGATGAGGGAGGCGGTTTCCTCCACCGCTTTGCAGTCGATGTTTGACAGCGTTTCCTGCAGGTTCGTTATCTCCTTCCCGAAAACGCTCCGGACAATCCCTTCCGCGCTGCCGCTGTCAAGCCCTTCGGTGGCGAAATGAAATCCCACCCCGATGTCCCGGATCAGCGCCACCTTGAAATCCTTGAACCCATTGAACCCGAGACGCTGGGCAAAACGGGAAACTGTCGGCAGACTGACATTCGCCTGTCCCGCCAGTCCGCTGATGTTGATACGGTAAATCTCCTCGGGTTTATTGAGGATAAAATCCGCGATTTGTTTTTCCGAGTTCGTGATGGAAGGATAGAGTGATTTTATTTTTGTAAGCGTATTTATTTTATTCATTCCGGCAATAGTATATGTAAATTATTTTCATAAAACATTAATACACGGAAAATCCCGGCTGTCAAGAACTTACATGAGATTATTTACATATGTAAATTCTTTTCATTTTTTTCTTGACAGTTCTTTAAATCGGCATGTAGAATGGGTGTCATATCAGGGCAGGAGATACCATGAAAACCAGGAATTTTTTAATAGCGGATTTCGGCGCCAGTTCGGGAAGAGTACTTGCGGCCGGCTTCAACGGAGAATCCTTTCAGCTAAAGGAAATTCACCGGTTCGAAAATCATCCGGTTATCGCCGGCGATACCATCTATTGGGATTTCCTGAACCTGCTTTATGAATTGAAACACGGTATTCGTCGCGCTGCGCATAAACTTGAAACCGGTATTGAATCCCTGGGAATAGATACCTGGGGCGTCGATTTCGGGTTGATAGACAGGAAAGGGCACCTTCTCGGCAATCCGGTCCATTACCGCAACCCCCGCCGTCACCAGATGCTGGATGTACTATTGTCGAAAGTGAGCGCCGAAGAAATTTTCAAAGTATCCGGCGTTTTTCAGCTTACCATCATGAGTGTATACCGCCTTCTCGCCATGGAAGTCGATGAAGACCCGCTTTTGCATGAAGCGGATAAGCTCCTGTTTATGCCGGATCTTTTCGCTTATTTTCTTACCGGGGTTAAACTGAACGAAGCGTCCATCGCGGACACCTCCATGCTGTACAACGTATTTACCAAAACCTGGGACGACGCAATCCTCGAAAAACTGGGCATACCGCGTAAGCTTTTCTGCGACATCGTCATGCCCGGCACGAAAATCGGCTCTCTTTCCGGCAGTGTCTGTGATGAGCTGTCGATTGCGTCTTTTCCCGTTGTAGCGCCCGCAAGCCATGATACAGCCTCGGTTGTCGCGGGTATTCCGGCGGTGGAAGACGGCCGTCCTTGGGCTTTCCTAAGCCTCGGCACCTGGGCAGTTATCGGTATACTCACTCCAGAACCGATCATGAACATGGGAATTCTTGGACCGGGTTACGGAAACGAAGTTTTCATGGAAGATAAAACCTTTTTCGCCAGGAACATAACCGGTTTATGGATAATCCAGCAATGCCGGGAAGCCTGGAAAACAGCGGACGACAGTGATCTGTCGTGGGAACATATTCTGAAGGCCGCGGAGCAGGCGCCGCCGCTTACAGCCTTTATCGACGCGGACGATCCCGTTTTCGCACAGGTTCAGACCGACATGCCCAGGGTAATAAGGGAGTACACCGCCCGCACGGGACAGCCGGTTCCGGAAACCATGGGCGCTATCGCCCGCTGCGTATTCGAAAGCCTCGTGCTCAAGTTCCTCTTTTGCGCCGAAGAAATGTCGAAACTCACGGGCATGGTAATCGAACAGCTTTACCTGGTCGGCGGCGGAAGCGAAAATACGCTCATCTGCCAGTGGACGGCTGATGCCCTGGGAATCCCCGTGAACGCGGGACCGTCAGAAGCCACCGCTTCCGGGAACCTCGTCATGCAGATGATGGGTACCGGCTTAATCTCCAATCTTTCCCAGGGACGCGATATAATCAGAAAATCATGCGCGTGCAGGGCCTACCTGCCGGGAAACCGGGAAC
>SPDA01000424.1 GCA_004525155.1 Spirochaetales bacterium | reverse complement strand
TTCTTTCTGTCCAGCTGAAACCGGCGAGGGTCCCGGGATTAAGCACATACTTAGGCCGCCTGCCGTCAAGCAGAAGCCCGAGTTCTTCCGCAACAATCCGCCCCTGGTGCGCCGGGATCTCCGCCGTGTTGCCGCCGATGTGGGGAGTGGCGATAAGGCCGGGCAAGGAGAGAAGCGGATCGTCCGCACCGGGAGGTTCCACGGGAAAAACATCCAGCGCCGCGCCTGCGGCTTTTTTATTCCTGAGCGCTTCGATTAACGCGTCATGATCGAGGAGCGCCGGCCGGGCGGTATTGATGATGCAGACCCCCCGTTTCATCTTTTCGAAGGCCTCCCTGCCGATAATCCCGCGGGTTTCGTCCGTCACCGGAGCGTGCAGGCTTATGATGTCGCATGACGAAAGCAGTTCCTCCAGCGGCACCTTTTCCGCGCCCATGACGATGATTTCGTCCCCGGTCAAATAAGGATCGAAAACATACACCTTCGCATGAAAGGGCCGAAGCCGCTCAATCACCTTTTTCCCCACCGCGCCCGCGCCGACAAGGCCGATGGAAAGTCCGCTCAATTCGCTGCCGCGCAGCTGGAAATTGGCGCTGCCCATTCTTCCCATGTCTCCTGCCTCGCCCCCTTCCTGGCGGAGAAAATCCGCGGCCTCAGGCATCCTGCGGGCAAGCATGAGCATGAAGGTCATGGTCAGCTCGGCGACCGCATCCGCGTTCCGGCCGGGCGTATTGATCACCGGAATTCCCAGGGCAGTACAGGCCTCGAGATCCACATTGACGGCATTGCTCCGGCAGACGAAGACACAGCGGAGGTCGGGCAGTTCGCGCAGGGCTGAAGCATCCACGATATCGACCTCGGTGATCAGTACGTGACAGCCTGCAAGCGCTTCGACCAGCTCATCCCCCGCAAGCATTTTGAGCTCATCCCGGTAACTGGCTGTTATCACCTCTCCATACCTTTGAAGGATCCGGATCGAAGCCCCGTCGAGATCGGCGCTGGCGTAAATTTTCGGCCGGAAACGATCCGCGCCTTCCGTGACGGTCTCCGCCGGCGCTGCGGCGGATTCTTCCAGGATCACGCCCGAGGCCGCGGCATCAGCCTCGCCGGCACGTATTCTCAAGTCGTTCCACACCGGGTAAAGGCCAGCATAGGTTACGGAATCTTTTTTATCGGGCAATACTGTTTCACCGGGGCGTGTCATTTCCCCGGCTGCGCGGGATAAATCCGGATACACACCCGCACCGACAGCTGCGCACATGGCGGCGCCGAGAGCGCTCAATTCCGCTGTCCGCGGCACGGAAACGGCGGACCCGGTTACATTACTCAAAATTCGGGGCCAGGCCGGACTCTTCGTCATGCCCCCCCCGAGGATAAGGCCGACGGGTTCATCGCCGCCGGCTGTACCGCCGCCGGTAACGGTTTTTCTGAAGGGAAGCACCTGTTCGACATTCGCACGGACGGCGTAGGCCAGTCCTTCAATAAATGCCCTTGCAATATGGGGGCGGCCGAAACCTCCTTTCGTACAGGTCAGGTGGGAAAGGGTCAGGTTTCCTATTGAAAGTCCCATTTCCCTGGCGTGAAAAACCTGCACGCCGATGGTAGAGAAGAGGCCGCAGGCTCCAGCACGCACGGAAGCTCCTTCGGCCAGCAGGGCGGCCTGTTTCGATGGATGGCCCGGATACAGAACGCCGGCAAGCCAGTCCAGCGCCTCGCCGACAGTCCCGGCGTTGCTCTCCATCACCCAGAGCCCGGGCACCAGGTGCGGGCTCGTCCACAAGCGCATGGTTTCATCGATTACCGGATTATCCACCGTCAGCTGCACAACGGCGGTGGTCCCCGCTATCACACCGATGCTGCCGGACGAGACTATTCCCGCTCCGAGCAAACCGTTTTGCGTATCCGCGCCGCCCACCGCCACCGGAATCCCCTCAATAAGCCCGAGGTGCGCGGCTGCGCTTTTGGTAAGATTCCCGGCCTTTTCTCCGGCCCGGGCTATTTCCGGAAACAGATGACGGGGCAGGCCGAGGGCGTGCAGGACATCATCCATCCAGTTACGATGCGTAATATCGAAAAGCATGGATTCCCCGGCCTGGGATGCCTCGAAGAGACGCCTGCCGCAGAATCTGTAGGTCAGCCAGTCGCTTATACTCAGGAAGCAGGCGGCGGAATCCAGGATTTCAGAATGATGTTTTTTAAGCCAGAGAAACCTCGCCGCCGGCGTTATCGGCAGAGGCCAGTGCCCTGTCCGCTTATAGAGGGCTTCGCCGTATTCCCCCGCGAATTCCATGCTTTCCGTTATGGCCCTGGCATCGGTATTGGGAACCGCAAAACATTCCCTGCCTTCCCTGTCAACAAGCACAAACCCATGGCGCATACTCGCCGCGGCGACACCCGCGATCTGTTCGGCAGAAACTCCCGCCTCCGTCATGGCCTGCCCCGTGATTTCGGCCAGGGTCCGCCACATCATTCCGGTGTCCAGGTCGTACCCCCAGCTGCCGGTACCTTTTGCGGTTTTATGTTCCCATTTCTGCCCGGCAACAGTGATTGTTCCCGCGGCAAAATCATAGAGGAGGCAGCGTCCGCCGCTTCCGCCGATATCGTAGCCGATGACGTAGTGCTTTTTCATGTTTTTACAACAAGAGTATATACCCGATGTATTGTATGGGAAACCACTGCACGGAAACCTTACAGAGCCAGGAGCGTCTCTTCACGTGCCCGGAAATAGGAGGCGGTCTGCGCCACCAGCTTGTCCAGCGCTTTGGTGTCGGGCTTGCCGTTCATGGCCCGGTAGACATCTCCGCCCGGACCAAGAGGCTCCGGCGTCACGTACCTGCCTTCCTGATTGTAGCCTATGAGGTACAGGGCCATGATGATGGTATCCAGGTCCAGGGAACCTTCCCCCAGGGCCATGCGGTTGCTGTCCGCTATGTGCAGGTTGACAAGCATATCCCCGGCTTCGAGCAGGGCTTCGCCGATATGCGGTTCCATGGCCTGCATATGAAACACGTCGCCGTTTATGTGCCGGATGCCCTTGTGTCCGACAGCCTTGATGTATTTTTTCGCATCCGCGACGGTGTGGCAGAAACTCACCTCTTCCGTGCGTATAGGCTCGATTGCGCCGCGCACCTTGTGCTGGATAAACATGTGCCCGATTTGCTTCAAGGCCGCAACGCTCCTGTC
>SPDA01000049.1 GCA_004525155.1 Spirochaetales bacterium | reverse complement strand
TCGGAGGAAGGCAGAATAGTCAAACTCGAAAAAGCCTTTGATCTCGAGGAACAGCTCGGAGAAAACATTACATGACGTCCCGGGAACGTGTGCTTGCGGCAATAAATCATCAACAGCCGGACCGGATTGCCATTGATTTAGGCGGTTCCAATGCCTGCACCATTTTGGCGGAGTCGTACCATAAACTGTTGAAACATCTCGGCATCGATAAGCCCGTACGCATAGGCGATACCATGCAGTTCTGGGTATTGGTGGACGACGAGGTCCTCGACCGCTTCGGGTGCGATGTGGTTCCCTGCTACCCCCTGTCCGACGGACTCGGGTGCAGGCGCGGCCGGCCATGGAAAGACTGGACACATCCCCGGGGTACACCCGTAAAGGTGAGTTCTGATTTCAACCCCGAAAGACAGGCGGACGGCTCTTATATATATAAGACGGGAGACGCAGTGTACCGCCTGCCGGACAAGGGTTATTACTTCGACCTCGTCAAAAATCCCTTCGACTGGGTGGAGACGCCGGCTGATGTGGCAAAGATGGACATTCCCCTGTTTACCGAGACTGAACTTGAATACATAAAAACAGCCTCTGCGGAATTGCGGCGTAAAACGGATAAATTCATTGTAACCGAAACCTTCAGCGGCTGGTGCGACATCGCCGGCCCCTGGCTGGGCAACGCTAAGTTCTATATGGACATTGTGGCCAATCCTGACATGATACACGCCCTCTTCGAAAAGATGACCGATGTATGGATGCAGAAGTTCGACCAGCTGTGGGAAGCGGCAGGTACCAGCGTGGACGCGGTTCCCGTGTACAACGACCTCGGCTCAAATACGGGCGGGCTTTACAGGACCGAGACGGTGAGGGAGATGGTCATCCCCTATATTAGAAAATTCATGGACCACATTGAGCGGACCAGTAAATATCACATCATCTTTCATTCCTGCGGGTCCGTGTACCAGTACCTGCCGGATCTTATCGGTGCAGGCGTGAAAATATTGAACCCGGTGCAGCTTGGAGCAAAGGATATGGAGCCGGAAAAGCTGAAGAGGGAGTATGGTAAGGACCTTGTCTTCTGGGGGGGAGCCATCGATCCTCAGCACACACTCGCCTTCGGTAAACCGGAACAGGTTACCGAAGAAGCGAGGCGGAACATCGAAGTATTCAGCAAAAATGGAGGGTTTATTTTCAATAACCCTCATAACATACAGGCGAACGTTAAGCCGGAGAACATCACCGCTCTGTACGATACGGCTCTTGCGTTTGGCAGCTAATGAGGAGACTTCTCAATGAAACCAAGAATAGGACTTATAACGACCATGTCCCCGGATTCCACATGGCCCGAAGCGGTGGTGCGGAAGGTGACCGAGGACCACAGGCAGGCGAAGGCTGCTCTCGAAGCCATGGGTATAGAGGTCGTTAACGCGTCGGAAAAAATATCGCGGACGAAAGAGGAAATGACTGCAGATGGGGGAAAACTCAAAGCCGCCGGCATTGAAGCCCTGGTACTGTACGTGGGCACCTGGACTTATTCCAATATGGCGGTGCATCTTGCGGAGATCGTGAACGTACCTGTCCTCGTGTGGACCGAATCGGGACCCGGGAACCTAGGTATAGTCGGTGCGGCCATTGCGAGGGGAGCGCTGGATGAGGTCGGCGCAGTCTGCACCCTCATGCATGGAGGCTTTGAGGATGCGGGAACTATCGCAAAAATAAAAACCTGGCTTACCGGAGCGGCCGGCGCCATGCGTCTTAGGGGAACCACTCTGGGAGTGGGCGGCAGCAGGTGTATGGGGATGTATACCGCTCACGTAGATCCTTCCGAGGTGCGCACGAAATTCGGTGTCGATATTGACGGTTGGGACGAGATAAGCGTAATCGAAAGGTCTAAGGAAATTCCGGACAAGGACGCCGCGGATTTCTTCGGCTGGATGGAAAAGACCTTCGGCGGCATCGAAGCGCGTAAAGAGGCTGTTACTGCGCAGATAAAGATGTACCTCGCGCTGAAGGAGTTAATAAAGGAAAAACGTTACGACTTTGTCGCTGTCAAATGCCTGCCCCACCTGCCGCCGATACATACGACCTTTTGCCTTTCTCATGCACTGCTCAACGACGCTTCTGATGCTTTCGGTTTGAAGGAACCTTTCATCTGCGCCTGTGAAGCGGACGCCAACGGCGCTCTCACCATGCAGATGCTGAAAAACGTGAGCGGCAGTCCGGTCCTGTTTGCGGACTTTCTTGCATATGAAGAGGAGTCCGGACTCGTAACCCTCTGCAACTGCGGTTCCCAGCCTACGGATTTTGCGCCGTCCAAAAAGGACGTGCACTGGGTTCACGAAGGCCTGCAGGAGTTTGAATGGAAAATCGGCGGCTGCTGCCCGCAGTACGTTGCCAAGGCCGGTCCGATGACCCTGGCCAGGCTCGGCAGAATAAAGGGCGAGTACATCATGCTCATTATGAAAGGGGAGGCGAAGGAATTTCCCAGGGAAAAGCTTTCGGAGATAAATTCCCAGCAGCCCCAGGCCTTCGTAAAACTGCTGTGCGAACCGGATGATTTTATCAAGGAACTAAGGTGCAACCACATTCATGCCGTGTATGGCGACGTGGTGAAGGAACTTGTTGTCCTCTGCGAAATCTTGGGGATACGCCCCATTTTGCCGGGAGATGAGAAATGAGCACGGAAATTATCAAGGCCGAGGTTCTCACACCGGATGCTTTCAAACCCTTCGGCCGGGTTTTTGGAATGCCGGATACCGCTCCCGATATCGAAAGGGAGTACCTGTCCTGGTGGGGCGGCCTTTACGACCTGGACTTTCCCGACATCGCCTCCCTAGGTTTCCTTCGTTTCAAAAGGACGGATTTTACCATCACCGCCATGGAAAGGCATATGAAGGCCGCGGAAGTATTCATACCGGTTCGGGGAACGGGTGTCATACCTTTTGCGCCGGCTTCCGCCGCTGCCGAGGGACCGGATATTTCCCGGCTCAAGGTATTCATTGTGGAAACGGGAACCGCACTGGTGATTGACCGCAGCATCTGGCACTTCCCCGGATTCGCAGTGACTGAAATAATGGATTTTTTTCTCACCGTGCGGAAAAATTCCGCGGACGATGTTGAGATGAAAGATATACCGCCAGTAAATATTGTGTTATAGGAGTAATAAATGTCAGTTAGAACCATTGCCGAAAAGGCCGTTGAAAAAGGAAAAGGAATTGTAAGACTCGTACCAACCTGGGTACCCAGGTCCTTCTGCGTGCCGGGCAGGCGTATAAAACTCCACCCGGACGATTACTATGCCCTGGGCGGCGCCCGCGGAGGCATCGACGAAAGGTGGTTTTCTTCCACAACGCCGGCGGATAACGGACCGGAAACCGCACCTGGCGAGGGTTTGAGCTATATCATTGCCGGCGCGGATGATAACGCGGAACGGGTACTCCTTCGGGATGCAATCGATGAACTCAAGTCGGAAATAATCGGAGAAAGGATCTGGAAGGCTCACGGCCGCTGGCCCATGTATTCGAAGTTTTTTGACAACATGGGGCCTCTGCCTCATCATATCCATCAGAGCGACGAGGCTGTTGCGCCTCTCGGACTGCTCGGCAAACCGGAAGCCTATTTTTTCCCGCCCCAGGTGAACAACCACGGCGGCGATTTCCCCTTTACTTTTTTCGGGTTCAATCCGGGGGTTACGAAGGACGAGGTCAAAACTGCGCTCATGAATTTCACGAAGGGAGACAACAGGATCCTCGAACTTTCCCGCAGTTACAAACTCACTCCCGGTACGGGATGGGATGTGCCCCCGGGACTGCTGCACGCTCCCGGGAGTTTCTGCACCTACGAACCCCAGAAAGCTTCGGATGTGTATGCCATGTACCAGTCCCTGGTGAACGATCAAATCCTCGAAGAGAGCGCCCTGTGGAAGGATTCGCCTCCCGCCAAAAAAGGCAGCTTTGATTACCTGGTGGATGTGATAGACTGGGACCTCAACATCGATCCGGACCTGTACCGTAACCGTTTTATGAAGCCGAAACCGGCAAGGGCGGAGGTGGAAATGAAGGCGGAGGGTTATCGGGATCTCTGGATAGTGTACAAATCGAAGGACTTCAGCGCCAAGGAACTGACCATTCTCCCCGGCAGGTCCGTAACAATCCGGGATGCGGCAGCCTACGGGCTTATCGTTCTTCAGGGACACGGGACCATGGGCGTGTGGGACATCGAATCCCCTTCCTTAATCCGGTACGGCCAACTCACGGGCGACGAGTTTTTCGTGACGGAAAAAGCGGCGAAGGCGGGGGTGCTGATCACCAATCCGTCGAAAACCGATCCCATCGTCATGCTCAAGCATTTCGGACCGGAAAATCCTGATTTAATTGTGTAACAGAATGACAGAAAACGGTTTTCATACGGTAAACAATAAGAACTACGATATCCCAAAAATTGGAATCGGCATGCTGGGGTATGGATTTATGGGGAAAGCGCATTCCAATGCGTATCACAAAATTTCTTATATGTCCTGGCCCCCGGTTGCCATTCCGCAACTTGTCGCAATTTGCGGAAGAAATGATAAAAAAGTCGAGGAAGCAGCTGTCCGGTACAAATACCAGGGATATTATACGGACTGGAAACAAATGGTAAAAGATCCTTCAATTGAAATATTTGATAATGGGTCTTCGGATAAAATGCACTTTGAGCCGACAGTTGCGGCAGCAAAAGAAGGAAAGCATGTATTTTGTGAAAAGCCCCTCGCTGTAAGCATAGCCGAAGCTGAGGAAATGCTTCTTGCCGTGCAACAATCGGGCGTAAAGCATATGTGCGGTTTCAATTATCGTTTTATCCCGGCCGTACGTTTAGCGAAAAATATCATCGAAGAAGGCAAATTAGGAAAAATCTATCAATTTACCGGTCACTATTTTCATCCTTTTGGAAGCGATCCGGAAGAAAAAGTGGAAAATATCTGGTATGCCGGTCCCGGGCATCCCGGGGTCCTTTATGGGATTGGCAGCCATCTTATCGACATTGCCCGTTTTCTTGCGGGCGAAATCGATACAGTAATGGGAATAACAAAGAATTTTAACAAGACCCGTTTTGACTCTAACGGCAAAAAACACGCGATTGCCGGAGATGAATGTAATGCGGCCATTTTTGAATTTACTAACGGCGCATTGGGCTCCATAGAAACGTCCTGTATCGCTCCCGGAAGAATGAATCATCAATTCTGGGAGATTAACGGATCCAAGGGAAGTATTTATTTTGATCTGGAGGATTTGAATCATCTTCATGTTTGTTTAAAGCAAAACAATCGAAAGGACTTGAGCGGTTTTACAAAAATACTTGTAGCGGAACCGGAACATCCGTATCATTCAATTTTTTACCCTCAACCGGGCATCGCGCTGGGTTGGGAAGATAGTTTTGTAGCCGAACTCAATCACTTTATTGACTGCATTATTAATAATAAATCAGTTGAACCTTATGGGGCAACTTTTTATGATGGGTATATCAATCAATTAATAATTGACGCTATTGAAAAATCTTCTGTTAATGGGAAAAAGATGAAGATAGCAGCGGAATTTTGATGTTGAGTCCTTCCACCTAAAGCATTATTCCGGCATTGAAAGATGCCGAAAAGCGCGATCGTAAAAGATGTAACCCGGGTTTACGGGAAGTAATCACCCCGCCCAGGGTGTGCCCGCATCCCTCCGCACATTAATCTCGTCTACCATGGCATTTCCGCGGAATTTGAGGAGAAACACCGCAATCTCCGCAAGCTCTTCCGGGGCAATAAGAACCGAAGAGTCCAGGTCCGGCCGCATGGAACGGATGAGGTCCGTGGCGGTGGCGCCGGGGGAAAGGGCGTACACCCGAATGCCGTCCTTCTGCACCTCCCTGGCCATGGCCTTGGTAAAGCCCAGAAGGGCGTGTTTGGAAGCCCCGTAGGCCGCCTGGTTCGGATAACCCTGCCTGCCGACAACGGATGATACGTTGATGATGACTGGCGCATCGCTTTTCCGCAAGAATTGGAGGGCGGCCTGGCAGAGAAAGAAGGGAGCGCGGGCATTCACGCTCATGAACCTTTCCCACTGCTCCATCGTTGTTTCCTCGAAGGTCACGTTGTCCGCACAGCCCGCGTTGTTGATGAGGAAATCGATCTTCCCGAAACGGGCCGCGGCGGCTTCCATAAGCCGTCCCGGGGCAGCGGGATCGAGAAAATCAGCGGCGAAGGGTTCCACACGGATGTTGTCATGCCCGCGACGGCGGCATTCATCGACAGTTGCCGTAAGTGCTCCGGCGCTTCGGGCCGTGAGGGCGAGATTCACCCCTTCCGCTGCCAGCGCGAGAGCGATTGCTTTGCCGATTCCCCTGCTCGCGCCGGTGACAAGCGCGGTTTTGTCTTTGATTGATTGTAAAGCCATAATATCCGATGGTAACGGACATCCGGGAAAGTGTCCAGACAGACTAAAAGAGAGGATTAGGCTGGTTTGAGCGCTTTTACGAAAGTTATGCTTGTAACACCCGTCACACCCGGCCAGAAATCGCCCTCCTCTTCCGAGTACCTTCTGTAGTTGTTTTTCAGATAAAAGCGCAGGGCCTTTTCATTCAGGGAGGCTGTAATTAGATGAATTCCCGGCGCGGATTGCATTCTCATCCTCTCCTCGAAGGCGGTCATGAGTTCCGCGCCGATCCCCTTTCCCTGGAAGCCGGGCAGCACGTTGATATGCAGATGGGCCGGATAGTCCCTGTACAGTATGCTGGTTTCCGCGGTCAGCAGATCCTGCCGGAAATAGGCCATGATGGTCTTGGTCATAAGGAAAGATTCCGGATTGGCGAGACGGGTAATGAGGCTGTTCCGCAGGACTATTTTCCGGGCATAGGTCTTTTTAAAACGGTAAAGCTGGGCCCTGGTATCCCCTGCGCCGATGATATACCCAAGGACGCGCTCCGGCATGTCCGATGACAGGGCCGTAAAACAATTTCCCGGTTCAAAACGAAGGTAATAATCGCAGAAAATATAACCGAACAGGCGGCGGTCGTTGAAGGCGTTCCGCCCGATCAGATCTTCACCCATGTACCCTGTGCGGAATAGGATTTCATGTACGCCGTCGAGGTGTGACGGCTGGTAAGGGATTATGCGGAATTCGTCCATCAGCTGTTCCGCGAATAGGAGCCGGCCAGATCGAAGACTTTCAAACTTTTTTCAAACACTTCGATAGACAGCGGAACACCTGAGTGAAACTGCACCGTCTTCGGTTTTCCCGGCAGCAGGGTGAAGAAATTGTCCGAGAACCTTCCATGCACAGGTCCGGCATCCAGGGAGACATAAAACGCCGGTTTCTCCGCGGTAAGCGTAACAGCAGGCACACCGGTGTTCCCTGCAACACTGACGGAAATGCGGGGCTGTTCCGGTTCGCACCGTTTAGGCGGACAGAAAAAACGGCTGTTGTGTATGTCCAGATCGTCGTTGAAAAGCCGCAGATAGAGAAAAGCGTTTTGCTTAAGAATTGGCAGTTCATCCAGCATGAGGGTCTCGATGTGCGCTGCTGTCTCTTTCGGAATTTTTACAGGAATGGTTTTTTTCAAGATGGTCTCGCCGGTAAAGCCGTACACGGTAATTTCAGCTGCGGCATTGATATCGTCCGTAAGATCGTTCACGGCCCAGACTTCGAACCGGCCCGGTGAATTGGACCAGGACAGGATATGAACCGGAGCGAAGAATTTTTTCGCCTGGTAGTGCAGAAGCTTCCATTTTCCCGAGTACTCGATGGAGGACCAGGATGCGACCGGCCAGTTGTCGTTGAGCTGCCAGTACAGGGTTCCCATGCAGCGGGGCCGCCTGCTTCTCCAGTATTCCACCGCCATGGCAATGGCCATGGCCTGCTGGACCTGACTCAAGTACAGGAAATTTTCAAAACCGGAAGGGAACCTGAAATACCTCGCCAGGGTGGAGAGAATGATGGTGTTTCCGTTCGGGTTCTTCTGGTGATGTTCCATGATCGGTGATGTCACATTCCACTGGCTCTCGTCCGCGTAGGACTTAACCGTGCTCAGCGATGGAAAAGACTGAAACCCGAACTCCGAGCAGAACCTCGGGATGACATCGTAGTAGGCTTCGAAGGGTTTTCCCTCATGCCATACGCTCCAGTAATGCATGTCTCCCTTGGAATCATCATGCCAGCAGTCCGAGTAGTCTCCCGGCCCCGCGGAAGGCGAGCTGGGCCACCAAGCCCTACCCGGATCCAGTTCTTTGACCACCCTGCCGATAACCCCTTCATTGAGCCTGTCGTAATCCACCAGGTAACGGTCCCGGTCTTTCTTCGATGCCTCGAACCAGGCAAGGGCGCCGATGTCCTCGTTGTTTCCGCACCAGAGCGCAATGCAGGGATGTGTTGTAAGACGCTTAACCTGATGCCGGATTTCACGTTCGACCTCCGCGAGAAATTCTGCGTCAGACGGATATAGGGCGCAGGAGAACATAAAGTCCTGCCAGATGAGAATTCCTTTTTCGTCGCAGAGCTCGTAAAAACTGTCGGACTCGTACTGCCCTCCGCCCCAGACCCTGAGCATGTTCATGTTCGCATCCGCAGCTGAGCTGAGAAGATCGTCGCAGCGTTCTCCTGTCTGTTTTGCGGGAAGGGCGTCCATAGGAATCCAGTTGGCGCCCTTGCAGAATATATCCCTGCCGTTGATGCGGAAAATCATGGAACGGCCGTACTCGTCATCCCTGACGATGACATCAATTGTACGGAACCCGATCTTATGGGAAGCGGTTTCCCCGGCCAGTTCTGCCGAAAGGGTGTAGAGGGCCTGTCCGCCGTGGCCAGCAGGCCACCAGAGTTCGGGGTTATCGGCATGAATGGTTCGATTTACGGTATTGTGACCTTCCGTCAGCTTTACTGGAAATCTGGTACTGCGGCCGTCAAGGCTGATGACCAGTTCCGTGTCGAGACGTTCCGCTGCGTTGAATTCCACTGTTGCATCCACAGCCCATCGGTTTTTTTCCTTTCTGGTGCCGCCATAGAGGTACTCGATGGTCCCCGTATCCGAGGCGTCAAGACGGATGCCGCCGTAGATGCCGCAGACCATGAGGCAGGGACCCCAGTCCCAGCCGGAATGGCACTGTACCTTGCGCACAAGGTTCCGGTGCGGAGACTGGACGGGATAGTTGATATGCGGAACCTCGTACGAAAGTTTCCGGGC
>SPDA01000402.1 GCA_004525155.1 Spirochaetales bacterium | reverse complement strand
CTCGGTATACCGATAGTAGTCTCTCTTGCCGCCGGTATAATCGGTCTCTGGGCGGGAGCACTGGCCATGGCCCTTGGCGGGGCCGCCTTTATTTTTTATCCGCTCATCCAGCTTTTTATACCCCAGGTCGCATCATATCTGAATGTGAGCCAGGGGCTGTTTTATTCCTCAGCGGGAATCGCCGTTACCGGTCTGGGCTGTCTATTCGGCCTCGGCATGTATCATCTGACCAAAGTTTTTTTTAATCTCATAAAACGGTATATCAGAATGACCGTTAATATAATGGTTAAATAGGAGAATATCATGCGAACATCTGGAATACTGGCAATCATTTTCGGCGGCCTCGCACTGGCCGGTCTCATTCTCGCAGGGACAATATTTCTTCTGCAGAGATCATCAATTTTTCCCGGATTTTCTGGAAATAATGAAAACTTCGACGAATCACGATCGACCTCGACAAAAGATATAGGGGAAATATCCATCAAAACCGCGAGTATAAACATAAATATCCAGAAGATATCGGGGACGGAGCTTACAATCCGCCTGCACGGGACAGTCCGGAACAGTCAGAATGTAAAACCGGAGCTGAAAGTGAGTACTGCCGGCGGCAAAATTGCCGTTTCCGCGGAGTGGCCTCCGAGCCTGATACTAGGTTTTTCATCTTCCAGCATGGTTCTGGATGTCCAGCTTCCGGAATCCTTTGACGGTGAAATGGCTGTCCGTTCCACCTCCGGGAACATCGAAGCGAACACCCTGCGGCTGTCCATGCTCGACCTCGAAACAAGCTCGGGCAATATAAAGGCGGAATTGCTCTCAGCGGATAACCTGACGGCACACAGCACCTCCGGTAATATCATCATCAATGACATTGAAGCGGAAAAGGCGGAAATTACCTCAACTTCCGGGAACACCCGCATAACTTCCGGCAAGGCCGAAACCTACCGCCAGGAGAGCAGGTCCGGCACCCTGTGGGTAGGGACTCTTGAGGCTTCCGAGGCTTCCCTGACTTCGACCAGCGGAGGCATAACCGTTGACAATGCCGCGGGAGGCATCAAATTCTCCTCCACCTCCGGCAATGTAAGGCTGTCTTTTTCCGCTATCAGGCAATTGATAACCGGATCCAGCACATCCGGAAATGTAACCCTGACTTTACCCGGCGGCTCCGCTTTCGTCCTCGACCTCAAGACCGCCTCAGGTTCGCTCAAGTCAGACTTTCCCATAACCACCACGCTTACCTCCGGCCGCAGCAGCGCGGGCCTGAACCGTAAAATTCTGGGAACTGTAAACAATGGAGAAACGCCTGTAACTGTTGAGAGCACTTCCGGCAATATCAGTATCCGTGAAGGAAAATAGGCATCTACATAAAAAAAGGCCGGTGCAAGACCGGCCTTTTTATTATTTGCATACTCGGGTGATTGTACAGTCTACCATTTTCCGGTTTTTCTTATTTCCGCCTTCGGAAAACCCTTAATCGCTTCCAGGTTCTTTTTGATATCCGCTTCCGGCATGGCATAATCCACCAGTTTTCCTGCGAAGAAGGCTTCATAGCCTTTGAGGTCCATAAGCCCATGACCGCTTAAATTGAATACAATAACCTTTTCTTTCCCTTCTTCTTTGGCTTTTTTCGCTTCCTGGATTACCGCGGCCACAGCGTGGCTTGTTTCCGGAGCGACGATAATGCCTTCGGTCCGTGCGAACTTGACCGCGGCATCGTAGCATTCAACCTGATGTATCGCCCTGGGAGTGCAGAGTCCTTCGACAACAGTCTGGGAAACAAGGGGCGCCATGCCGTGGTAGCGCAGTCCGCCTGCATGAATGGGCGGCGGTACGAAATTATGCCCCAGGGTATGCATGGCCAGCAGCGGCGTCATCCCGGAGAAATCACCCAAATCGTAGGCGAAAGGCCCTTTGGTAAGGGAAGGACAGGATGTGGGTTCCACAGGAATTATCTCAATCTGCGCGCCATTAATCTTGTCGTGAACAAAGGGGAAGGCGAGGCCCGCAAAATTACTGCCCCCTCCTGTACAGGCTATTATTACATCGGGTTTTTTTATGCCGACTTTCTCCAGCTGTTTTTTTGTCTCAAGTCCGATGATTGTCTGATGGAGCATAACGTGATTGAGAACACTCCCCAGCCCGTACTTGGTGGATTTGGAAGGGTCGGTAACGGCGGCTTCTACAGCCTCACTGATGGCAATTCCCAGGCTCCCCGGGCCGTCCGGCGAGTTAGCAAGAACGTCTCTCCCCGCCTTGGTTTCCGTACTGGGACTGGCGACACATTGGGCGCCCCAGGCCTGCATCATCATCTTCCGGAACGGTTTCTGATCGAAACTGATTCTTACCATGAAGACCTTGCATTCCAGACCTACCAGAGAACAGGCAAAAGCCAGCGCGCTTCCCCACTGGCCTGCCCCGGTTTCGGTAGTCATGCGTTTTACGCCTTCTTTTTTATTATACCAGGCCTGGGCCACAGCCGTATTGGGTTTATGGCTTCCGGCAGGGGAAAGGCTTTCATTCTTATAAAATATTTTCGCTGGGGTACCGAGCGCCTTCTCCAGGGCAAAGGCCCGGTGCAGAGGCGAGGGTCTCCAGGTATGCAGGATTGATTGAATCTCTTCCGGTATATCGATCCACCGTTTGGACGAAACTTCCTGCTCAATAAGGCCCATGGGAAAAATCGGAGTGAGCATATCCGGCGATACAGGTTTTCCATCAGGCCCCAGCGGAGGAAGCAGGGGATTAGGCAGATCCGCTGCAAGATTATACCACTGTTTCGGCATCTCAGATTCTGTAAGTATGATTCGGCTATCCATAGAAAACTCCTTCTAAATGTTTCTATTAATAGAAACATTTATATACCCATTCTTCTCTCCTGTCAACAATTTACATTGATAAAAATAAAAAAAGCCGCTGAAAAATTTTCTGTTTAATAAAAAGAAAATTTTTATATTGTGATATAAATCACAATATAACTACTTGATATTTTTTAAAATCTTAATTACATTATTTATTAACAGGTTTTTGGTTTTATAAATTAGTTTTTTATAAATATTGTCTTTATTATATTTATAAAAAGATGCTTAGCACAATATAAAACACCAAATAACTAATCTTAAACCAAAGTGAGGAGGTATGTATGGTTTCACATGCCCATAGAGCAGCAGCTACTCAGAGCAGGCAAACGGATCAAAAACGGAAAGAATCGAAACTGATGGATAATCTGGATTCCATCATCTCCAGTTTCGCGGACCGGGAAGGCGCACTCATACCGATCCTTCAAACGGTTCAAAACATGTTCGGCTATCT
>SPDA01000376.1 GCA_004525155.1 Spirochaetales bacterium | reverse complement strand
GTGAAGGGTCTGTTTATCGGTACCGATGTCGAATGTTTTAAAAAAGCTGCGGACCTTTCCCGGAAGGAAAACATCGAATACCTGCCCGGACCGGTGGCCAGGGCCGTCGTTTATCTCAAGCCGGAGGAATACAAAAGCACCTGGCTCGGCAACAAGAGCATCTACCGCACCCGCATGGCCCTGGCGGACGGAGGCGAGCTTATCGTTTTGGCTCCGGGCGTAAAGACCTTCGGCGAAGACGCAAGCGTGGACAGGATCATCCGCACCTACGGTTACTGCGGCACCGGGAAGATCCTTGAGCTCGTTGAAACAAGGGATGATCTTAAAAACAGCCTGAGCGCTGCCGCCCATCTTATCCACGGTTCGACGGAAGGCCGGTTCAGGGTCACCTACTGCACAGGCGGTCTCCCGGAGAATGAGATCAGGGCGGCGGGGTTTGATTTTGCGCCGCTTGCGGAGATGCTGAAACGATACAATCCCGCACAGCTCACACCCGGCTTCAACACCCTCACGGGCGGGGAGCGGATATTCTACATCGATAATCCCGCGTTAGGGCTGTGGCGGCTTGCAGAGGAGAATTGAATATGGCAGATCTGGGGCTTATCGGACTCGCGGTTATGGGACAGAACCTCGTTCTCAATTTTAACGACAGGGGCTATTCCGTCGCCGTATACAACCGTACCGCGTCGGTCACGGCGGAATTTCTTAGGTCTAACAGGGAGCGGTCCGGCTTGCACGGAGCGGAGAGCATGGCCGGCTTTATCCGGCTTCTGGACAGACCGCGGAAAATAATACTCATGGTCAAGGCAGGAGAGCCCGTTGACGCGGTGCTTGCGGAACTGCTGCCGCTTCTCTCCCCGGGCGATGTGGTCATGGACGGCGGTAATTCCCTTTTTGAAGACACAGTACGGCGTGTTGCGGAACTCGAGGCAGAAGGAATTCTCTACATGGGCAGCGGCATATCCGGCGGCGAGGAAGGGGCCAGAAAGGGACCCTCCATCATGCCCGGCGGCAACAGGAAAGCCTGGCCCCTGATGGAAACCATGCTCAAGGCGATAGCGGCGAAAACCGCGGACGGCGGGCCCTGCTGTGAATGGCTTGGCCCGGGAGGCGCCGGCCATTACGTAAAAATGGTCCACAACGGCATAGAATACGGGGACATGCAGATAATCTGCGAGGCCTACCACCTCATGAAAAGCCTTCTCGGCCTGTCCAACGAAGAGATGTCCCGGGCTTTCGGC
Source organism: Spirochaetales bacterium (assembly GCA_004525155.1). Lineage (GTDB taxonomy): Bacteria > Spirochaetota > Spirochaetia > SPDA01 > SPDA01 > SPDA01. The sequence continues at coordinate 2,274 of SPDA01000376.1, read as the reverse complement.
GGATGGAACAGGGGCGAACTTGACAGTTACCTCATCGATATAACAGCCTCGATTCTCGCGTTTAAAGACCCCGCTGGCAGGGGGCTGCTTGACGACATCCTCGACACCGCCGGGCAGAAAGGAACGGGGAAATGGACGGTCATGAGCGCCCTTGAACAGGGGCAGCCGGTAACTATGATAAGCGAAGCCGTCTTCGCGAGGGCGCTTTCCGCGCTCAAGGATGAACGTCTCGCGGCTTTCGGCAAGCTCGCCGCCGGCAAGCTCGCCGCCGGCACTCCCGCAGGGGAACCGCCGGTAGACACCGAGGCCCGGCTCGCGCACCTCGAAAAGGCGGTGCTGGCAGCGAAAATCGTATCCTACGCCCAGGGCTTCATGCTTCTCCGGGACGCGTCCGCCCGGTACGGATGGGACCTGGACTTCGGCGGCATCGCACGGCTCTGGGAAGGAGGATGCATAATACGCAGCAGGTTCCTGACGCGTATTACAGCGGCCTACAGATCTGAGCCGGGTCTGAAGAATCTGCTGCTGGACGGTTATTTTTCGAAAACCCTGAAGGACTGCCTTCCTTCCTGGCGGCATATTACCGCTGCCGCCGTATACGCAGGAATTCCCCTGCCCGCCATGACCTCAGCCTTGAGCTTTTACGACGGGTACCGCAGCGCCTGGCTTCCTGCAAACCTGCTGCAGGCCCAGCGGGACTATTTCGGCGCCCACACCTACGAACGGGTCGACAGGCCGAGGGGCGAATTTTTCCACACCGATTGGCAGGTTAAAGGCTGAACAGCTCCTAAATACGGAACTCGAGACCCAGCATTATGTTGTAGACCGGATTGAGGCCGGGTTCGGTGCTCAATTCGGAACCGAACATGGAGAGATTAAGGGTAAAAATCGTGAGGTTGAGCCCGAGGCCCGCGGAGAAGAGTCCCTGGTAAAAACCGCCCCGGATGGAGAGAATATCGAGCAGGGTAAGCTCCAGCCCCAGGCCCAGATGCAGGATGGGATGTACGGCCTCCGCCGGGCGGAGGACAAAATCCAGAATATCGTTGTAGTCGAGGAGAACTTTAAAATCCGTAAAAATGCGGCTTAAGGTCCCCAGGACGGGAGAAAAAACAACACCGAAACTAAGGTCAAAAGGCACCAGACCGGTACTCTTGACTGGTACTTCGGTACTGTTCAGAAAGCCGTCCATGGTGGTATAGGTATTGATGAGGGTCGGGGTATAGATGTTCCTGGCTGCGAGACCGAAGCTCAGCACATCCCTGAACGAGTAACGGGCCCCAAGGTCGAATCCGATGGCCGTGGTGAACATGAAGGGTTCCTGAAGAAATGTCTCCGGCGAGAAACTGGAAAAAAGCGCGGGCAGCTCGAGGAAAGAACGGGAAAAGACGAGTTCTCCGCGGAGAATCCCTTTCAGCATAATGCCGAAGTCCAGGCTGTGGGGAGATTCTTCAGGTATGGGGATATGAAAGGTATATCCCCCGCAGATGGTAAGCTGCTCCGCTGCGGATGCCGACAGCATGAGGGGCGCCGAATTGGCAAAAACAATGTCCGTGGAGGTGAAGATGCCGAAACCGAGGCCGTTTCCCACGTATCCGAAGGCGACAGGACCTAGCAGCCCCATGGAAGCATACAGACCCTGAAGGAGATCCAGAACTGAAGGAGACAAAAGTATACTCTCCGCGTCGCCGCCGCCGCTCGAGGCGATAACGCTCAGGATGTCGAAAACGGGACCCTGCAGATGGGTCGTAATTTCAGCGAGGCTCATTTCCGGTTTCACGGAAGAGAAGCCAGCCGGATTGTTGAAAAGAGACGAAAAGTCATCCGCCAGGGCCGCATGCGGCCCGCCAAGGGCGCTCATCCGGGCCGAGGGAAGGTAGGTTTTTATGGGATTAAGCGATTCCTGGCCGAACATGCTGCCGCCCGATGCTGCCGCAAGAATGACCGCGAAAACCAGTGCAGGCACTGCCGGCCGGATCCGCAGACCTTTCCTACTTGAAAAACTTCTCTTCCTCTTTTGATCCAGCATGATTACACGCCACCCCCGCTGAAAAGACTTTCCATATCGACACCGCCCAGGGCGGCGAAATCAAGGGCTTTCTGAACATTGGCGTTAGGGGCATTCCAGTTTATCTGGTCAAAGCCGCCTGCGCTGCTTGCCTCGGAGGCAAGGATGGCCATACTGGCATTTGTATACAGCGCCGGGCTCACAGTCGCCCCCGCAGCCGCGGCCGCATCCACATGGGCAGCCGCCTCCGAGGCCAGGCCCAGGTTGAG
>SPDA01000021.1 GCA_004525155.1 Spirochaetales bacterium | reverse complement strand
TGATGTGCTCCTTGTGTTTGCCGATTTTTTCTTTTATATCCGCATTGATGCCGCTCAAGAGCCTCCCTATGCCGAGGAAGTACACGAGCTTGCCTTCGTAGAAGAGCACTTCCTCGAGCAGGCGGCCTATGTCTTTTCTGGTAGCCTCCTCTTTGCCGATGAGAAGGATGACCGTTGAACGCTGGTTGTAGCGTTCCGCGCGCTTTTCCGGTGTAATAGGGCTTATCTGCCAGTTGTAATTTCTTCCGAGAAGGTTCTGCCGCATGGAGGCAACCTCTTTTTCCAGGGAACCCCTGATGATGCCGCCGCCGCGGATTTCGTAGTTGTCCACGATGACGAAACGGGACGTGGGGGGGCTGTCCTCCACCTGGTCGAAGGATATGGGCTTCTGCAGCTTAAGAATACATTCCGCCACTTCGTGCTGTTTTACGGTGTCCGAGGACGTGACCGCGTTGAGGGTGGAGGCGTTGATGACCCGGGTAACCTCCTCAACCTGCATGGGTATTCTCGATGTGCCCAGCTTGAAAAAATACGACTTTTTCGTGGAAAGCGGTTTTTTGCCCAGCCAGAACAGGTTGACCTTGAGCCTGGAGGAAACTCTCGGTTTCGCTTCCGGTTCCTTTGCCGCGAGTTCCCCGCGGTTCACGTAGATCTGCTCCTCCAGGGTAAAGCCGGAAGCCTGGGAGGCCACGGCGCGAAGGGTCGGCTCTTCCTTCTCCGGAAAGGTCTCAATGGTTTTTACCCTGGACCTTTTGCCGGAAGGGTAGAACACCACCTCGTCTCCGACCCGGAGCATGCCGGTTTCAACGGTTCCGGTAATAATGCGCCGGTTGTCGCCGAATTTGGTGAATTTGTACACATCCTGCACGGACATGCGGAAGGGCAGGTTTACCGGCTCCATTTCCTTTTTAAAGACATCGAGCTGCTCGAGTACTGTTTTGCCGTCCCACCAGGGCATGTGGACGGACAGGGAAGCGATGTTGCAGCCTTCGATACCGCTTACAGGAATAAACTCCACATCGTGGAGGTCAATGGACTTGAGAAAACGCGAATACTTCCGCACGATGCGCCGGAAAATGGTTTTGCTGTATTCCACCAGGTCCATTTTGTTGACCAGAACGCAGATCTGCTTTATACCGAGCATTGAAAGCATGTACCCGTGGCGCCGCGAGTTCTCCTGTATGCCCTCGTGGGCGTCGATGACGAGAAAGGCGGATTCCGCCCTGGCCGCGCCGGATACCATGTTCTTGAGAAACTCGATGTGCCCGGGCGCGTCTATGATGATATAGGTCCTGGCTTTTGTTTTAAAAAACACCCGGGCGCTGTCTATGGTTATACCCTGTGCCTGTTCCGACTTGAGTGCGTCAAGCAGAAAGGCATACTCGAAAGGTCTCGAGGTCTTGGCGCAGTTCTGTTTTACCTGCTCCAGCTTCCCCTCCGGCAGGCTGCCGGAATCCGCCAGGAGCCTTCCGATTATGGTGCTTTTGCCGTGATCCACGTGCCCGGCGATAACGATGTTCATCTGCGGAAGTTTTTTCTTTATGTCCGAAGCCATGGCAGTCAGTGCTTCCATCACATGTATCCATCCCTGCGCAGGGTTTCGAGACCCCCGCCGTCGTCCTTGTCTTGGGCCCGGCCGGAACGTTCGGCAATATTGGACAGTTTTCCTGTTTCCAGCTCTTCGATTATTTCGGCCACGTTTCGTGATTCCGACATGATGGGATGGGTGCAGGGCCCGCATCCGAGGGACCTGTAGCGTTTTCCATCCCCCTGGTTGTAATACAGGGAAACAGTGGGGATACTCTCCCGCTGGATGTATTCCCAGATATTGAGCTCGGTCCAGTCAAGAAGGGGATGAATCCTTAAATGGGTGCCGGGGGCGAAATCGGTTTTGAACTGGTTCCAGAACTCCGGCGGCTGATCGTCCACATCCCAGTCGTTGTCCTTGTCTCTGGGGGAGAAATACCGTTCCTTGGAACGGGATCCTTCCTCGTCCGCACGGACGCCTACGATAACGCCGGTAAAAGGCTCAATATTCTTGTCCGCCTCGTACTTGCCGGTTTCGTGGTTGAACCTGTACCTGGTCCACTTGCCGCTTAAGGTATTCCTCAAGGCATCGGTTTTAAGGAGCTTGCAGCAGGTAAGCCGGTCCGCGTTGCCTTCCGGAAAGGTCTGTTTTTCCTTAAGCGCCTGCTCATTCTGGCCGTAGATCATGGTCAGTCCCCATTCCTGCGTAAGCCTGTCCCGGTAGGCTATCATTTCCGGAATTTTGTAACTCGTATCTATATGAACCAGGGGAAAGGGCACATGGCCGAAGAACGCCTTCCTTGCCAGCCAGAGAAGGACGGTGCTGTCCTTGCCTATGGACCAGAGCATGCAGAGGCTTTTAAAACTCGCATAGGCTTCCCGCAATATGCGAATACTTATATTTTCAAGTTGGTCGAGGGTTTCCATTATAACTCCGTTTATATAGGGGTGATATTACTTGAAAACCCGGTTTATGTACACTACCTGCTAGATGCCGAGCTGTGTTCTGTACTTCAGATCCACGCTCTCGAGGTTGGTAATGGTTATGGCTGCCTGGTTGGCGAACATCTGCAGAATCTGAAATTCATCCTCCGTTATGGACCCGTTTTTCATGCTTCTGTCTATGCCGATAACGCCTACAAGTCTTTCCCAGAGGACAATCGGCGCCATGGCAAAGGGATTTAAGCCTATTTTTACCGCGAGTTCCCTGTTTATATACGGAGAATTTTCCGGATCCGTTATATTGTAGGCCTCCTGATACAGGCCGCAGCGTGCCGTAAGCCCGGCATCCGCCCTCAGGGGAATGTCGATGTTGAGCCCCGCGGAATCGACGCCCGCCGCTTCCTCCCCGTCACGCTCGTGCCGTTTTACCATGTACAGATGCAGATGTTCGTTCCGCACATTGATGTACAGTATCGCCCGGTCGAGCTGAAGATGGTAGAGGAGCTGGCTCAGGATGTAATCCGCCACTTCCTGCACTTTTCTATAGGAGCGCAGGGCCTTGCTGGTGTTATAGAGCAGGAGCATGGTGTTGTTTTTCCTGTTGAGAACAGAATTGCTCTCCTCCAGTTTCTGCTGCCGTTTGTGCAGCAGACCGGCAAGGTAGGAAGCGAGCCCCGCGAAGATGAAAACGGAAGCCAGGGCAAAGGTCCAGGACAGGACTACGTAGGAGGAACTCTGCTGCACGCCTTCGAAGGGGCTGAAGAACTCCTGGTGGGGTATGATGAAAAGCTGTTCGCCCAGGATGATGAGGGAATAAAGGACCGTGCAGATACCGGCTATAACAAAGGAGGCCCTTCCCGAAACGATGATGGCGGCGGAAAAAATAACCAGGAAGTAGAGAAATTTGAAGGGGCTCGTCAGGGTGCCGGTCTTGTAAATGGTCAGGGTAAAGTGGAAAACATCGATAAGCAGCTGAAGAAATACCAGGGGTTTGAGGTTAACCACCTTTCTCACGAGAACCATGTACAGCACATTCAAAATGAGGATGATGAGCAGGTTGATTCCGTTTACCGTGAGCTGATTCTCGGACAGGAAGCTCTGCTGTGAAAAGCCCGCAAGCCCCGCGATAAACATGATGATAAATATGCCGGGAGAGATGAACCAGCGTATGCGGATGATGAGCCGCAGGTTTTTCAAGGTCTGTTCGCGGGAGCTTTGAAATGTAAACGACTCCCCAAGAAAGTGCAGGGGATCCTGTACAGCAGTTTTCATAATTTCGGGGTTGGACTTTCCCTTAAGTTAAGTAGTATAGTATGTGATTGTTACGTGTTAGGCAATAGAAAGAAGTAGGATGTTTAAAGTAAAAGTCCTGGATATTGTGCCTCTGCTGATGACCCTTGGAGTCATTACCCTGTTTTCCGTTTATGCCTACGGTGATTCTCACGCATCCCTTCAGGTACGAATTCAGACTCCGGAGGGCGAATTCCTCTACCCCCTGGACAGGGAGGCGGACCTGCTCATGTCCGGGCCTCTCGGGGAGACGCATATACACATAGCTGACGGCAGCGTCTGGGTGGAGGATTCGCCCTGTAAGCAGAAAATCTGCGTGCGGAGCGGTAAGCTTAGAAAGGCGGGTACCTGGCTCGCCTGCCTGCCGAACAGGGTATTCGTTCATGTTGAAGGAAAAGATGAAGAAGAAGTCGACGCGGCCGCTTTCTAAACAGGAGGAACTGACTGCCCTGCTTGCGGCTTTCGCCCTGTTCCTGTCCACCATAGAATACCTGATTCCGAAACCTGTGCCTTTCTTCAGGCTCGGGCTCGCGAACCTTCCCGTTCTCCTGTCGCTCAGCCTTCTGACCCCGGGCCTGTATTTCCTGCTGGTCTTTCTGAAGATTGCGGGCCAGGGCCTTGTGAACGGTACCCTGTTTTCCTATTCTTTTCTTTTTTCGGCTGCGGGGTCCTTTGCCAGCGGACTTGCCATGTACGGTCTCTGGCGTGCGCTCAAAGGCAGGCTGTCCTATATCGGCATCAGCATGGCCGGCGCCCTGTCCAGTAATGTGGTTCAGCTGTTTCTTGCCCGGTTTCTCGTGGTGGGCAGCGGCATGTGGGTTATCGGTCCGCCCTTTTTGGTAATCGGGCTTGTCACGTCAATTCTTCTGGGAATTTTCTCGGAATCGTTTATCGCGCGGTCAACATGGTACAAATCCCTAAGCCTGTAACGGTACGCGTCGAGGAATTTTTCCGTTCTTCCGTCTCTTCCCGGCTGTTTTTTCTGACCGCCCTGGTCTGCCTGCCCGCTTTCCTGCTCCTGGATTCCTTCCCCGTAAAGCTCATTCTCACGGCGGGGTATATTCTGTTAACCATTCTGCTCGGCAGGGGTTTCCGGCTTATGCCGAATATCGCGGTGTTCATTTCCATAACGGTACTTAACCTGTTTTCGCCTTTCGGGAAGGTTCTGCTTTCCCTGGGACCCTTTACGCTTACGCAGGGCGCTCTGCAGAACGGTATGGCGAAAAGCGTTACCTTCATCGGGCTTATCTACCTCTCCAGGGTATCCGTACGCCGGGATTTGCGCTTTCCCGGTAAACTGGGTTCCATGCTTGCCAGGACACTCGGTTATTTCGACATGATAACACAAACCTGGAAACTGACCGGCACTGCGGGCGGCAGGAAGAGAGGGGGGGCCGCCGCGGTCATAGAAAGGCTGGACAGGCTCTTTACCGCCGTTTTTTCCCGCATGGAAGAGGGACAAATCGCCGCTGCGGTGCGGACAGGGACGAACTGGAAGGGCTATGTCTGGGCGGCCGGGTTTCTGGCCTGTCACTGGGGCCTGCTCATCCTGAACAAGCTGAATCTGCTGTAACCGGTCAAGGTGACCGGTAGGGAACGATTTTGAAGGTATCGTCCGCCGCCGTAATCATTCCTTCGAGTCCGGGTGTCGCGATAATCTCCCTGCCCGTGGTCACGAAAACCGCGTCTACCCCCGAAAGTCCCGCTGCGAGGGCGTAAGCCTTGTCCAGGCCCAGGGTGAAAAGAACGGTGGAAAGGGCATCCGCGTCAATGGAAATATCCGTAATGACGGTTGTATCCGAAAGGCCGTTTTCCACGGGGTAGCCTGTTTTTGTGTCGAGTATGTGATGGTAGCGTCTGCCTTCCCGGATGAAGAAACGTTCATAGGTGCCGGAGGATACCAGGGCCTTGTCGGAAGCCTGGATTATGGCCACATAGGTACCCCGTTCTTCCTGCGGGTTCTGTACACCCACCCGCCAGGGCAGGTTTTTTCCTTTGCTTCCAAGCACGTAGATGTTGCCGCCGAAATCGATAATGGCCCTTGTAAGACCCCGCTCTTTAAGAAGCCGGGCAGCCTCATCCGCCGCGTAGCCCTTCGCGATGCCTCCCAGGTCTATGCTCATGCCTTTCCGCTTGAGATACACCGTGCCCGCTTCGGGATCCACGGCTATGTCCCGGTAATTGACAAGGGGCAGGAGAGCTTCGATCTCCTCTTTTTCCGGCAATCTCGCGTGGTCCGTACCGATACCCCAGAGCGTCACTAGGGGGCCTATGCTTATGTCGAAGGCGCCTCCGCTCAGGTCCCCGTAATAAAGCGCTCTTTGAATGACAAACAATGTATCCGGTGATACGGCCGCAGGGGAAATCCCCGCCCCTGCATTTATCTGCGAGACTTCGCTTGTTTCTATAACCGTACTCATCCGCTGTTCAATTTCCAGCACCCTGGCGAACACGTCCGTAAAAACGTCGGCTTTTGTTTTTTCGAAGAGCTTGATGGTGCAGACCGTTCCGAGGAGGAATTCCGATTTTGATTGGGAATAATCGTTCCGTGCGCAGGAAACAAGAACGGAAAACAGGAGGATGGAAGTTGTCATTACAACGGGAAAACGGCGCATGGCCATTTGTACCATATCGGCGGGAAATCAGCAAGAAATAACGTACTATCCTTGACCAGTAAAGATAATTGCTTGTACAATGATTTAATATTGTTCAAGGAGGACGACTGTTATGATGAAAAAATTGGTGCTTTTTACACTGATTCTTTTCCTTAGTGTCGCTTTCATGTTTGCGGGCGGTGCCAAGGAAACAAAACCGGCGGCGGAAGCAAAACCGGCGGCGGAAGCGAAACCGGAAGCGGCCAAACCGGCTGCCGAGAAAATTCTTATCGGTATGGCAACGGACGTTGGGGGTCTGGGCGATAAATCTTTCAATGACGGCGCCTACCAGGGAATCCTTAAAGGCCAGAAGGAAAAGGGCATTGAACCCCGTGTCGTCGAGTCCAAACAGATGACCGATTACGTGCCGAACCTTACGGGTCTTGCGGAAGACGGCAGCAAACTCGTGTTTGCTGTAGGTTTCCTCATGGCGGAAGCCATTATGGAAGCTGCAAAGAACAATCCTAATACCTACTTTGCCGGGATCGACATTTTTATCGATCCTTCTTCAGCCCCTAAAAATGTGGTCGGTATCCTGTACAAGGAACACGAATCCGGTTACCTGGCAGGAGTGGTGGCAGGTCTGCTGACCAAGGATTATTACAAGGCTTCCCCGAGGCTTAACGATAAAAATGTCGTCGGCATGGTGCTCGGCATGGATATTCCCCCGGTGGAAAGGTTCCAGGCAGGCTTCTACGCGGGTGTAAAAGCCGTAAACCCGACGTGTGAAGTTCTCTCCGTTGTTACCGGCTCCTTCACGGACCAGGCAAAGGGCAAGGAAGCCGCCATTGCCATGATCGACAAGGGCGCGGACATCATCTTCCAGATCGCGGGCCTTACGGGTCTGGGTGCCATAAACGCTGCACAGGAAAAGGGCGTCTGCGCCATCGGCGTTGACGTGGACCAGTACGCTGTAGCCCCGGACACGGTTATCACTTCCGCTGTAAAGGGTATTGTCAACTCCGTATTCCTGACCATCGGCGACGCTTTAGGCGGCACCTTCAAGGGCGGAACGAGCAGGGAATTCGGCATTAACGAAGATTCCACCGGCATCGCTCCTTTCCACAACTTCGATTCGGTCATCCCCCAGGCAGTCAAGGATAAGGTCAACCAGACCATTTCCGACATGAAAGCGGGCAAGATTAAAATTCCCGCCACCAGGGCGGAAGCAGGTTACAAGGGCTGATACCCGATTACCTCGGAATCAGACTGAAAATCTTTGCATGTAATAAAAACCAGGAGCCGGATACCCGTATCCGGCTCTTTTTGTAAGGAAAGCTCCGTCAATCCATGTTTACCATTCACAATCTCAAGCAGGAACTTAACAATTTTCGCGATATCGCTGGTTTCACGGGCGCCGGTATCAGTACGGACTCCGGAATACCGGATTTTCGCAGCAAGGGCGGCATCTGGGACAGGTACACACCCGTGTACTTCAACGAGTTTCTCGCCAGTGAGGAAAAGCGGCTCGAGTACTGGCGCGAAAAAATCGACATGTGGCCGGCAATAAACGCCGCGGTCCCGGGGAAAGGGCATCTTTTTTTCCACGGGCTTTTCACGGAAGGCAGGCTCGCCGGGCTTATAACCCAGAATATAGACGGCCTGCACGAGAAAAGCGGGCTGCCGGGTGACGTAATCGTCAATCTGCACGGATCTAATCTCGAAATAGTCTGTCTTTCCTGCGGCAGGCTTGCGCCGTCGGGACCCTTTTTTGCGGGGCTCGATATAACCGGCGGCGCTCCCCGTTGTCCGGAATGCGGCGGCCTCCTTAAACCGAATACCATTTCCTTCGGGCAGAACCTGTCGTCCTCGGAGCTGAAACGGGCGGAGGCCATAAGCGGCGCCTGTGATTGCATGGTTGTTATGGGATCCACCCTGGTGGTGCACCCCGCAGCGGGATTTCCGGCCGCAGCCAAGCGTGCGGGGGCTTTTCTGGTCATCGTCACCCTTTCGGAAACACCCCTGGACAACATGGCGGATGCCGTGTTTCATATGCCTATATCGGAGTTCACTGAGGCCTTTACCGAAGCGTAAGTTATTCCGATAAATAACTAAACGCCAATGGAGCAAAAACAGTGAAGTCCCTTTCGCCGTCTAGAAAAGCGGGAATTATTGTCTTATTCGTAAGTTTTTTCCTCCTCGCAGCAATTACCCTGGGGATTTGGGGGCCGGCCCGGGATCGCGGAGCTGGATTGCCGGGTTTTTTCCTGTTTTCAAGTTTTTCCTGGGCCGTTTTTTATCTGCCCGCCTATCTTGCCGGCTGCGGCATCCTTCTCCTTGTAAAAAATTTCAGAAAAGATCTTCTCTTTACCCTGATGCTCACCCTTGTACCCTTCCTCACGGTGAGTATTCTTCTCAATTTACTGCTTAAACCGGAGAGTGCGGGCATGTTCAGTTTCCTGCTGAACGCTTTCGGTCCGGTCGGCAGCGCCGTCATCCTCCTTCTGCTCCTGCCCCTTGAAACGGTCATCATAATCCGCCTCAAATTTCTTTTATTCCCTGCTCCTGTCAGCGGAAAGACGGATGATGAAAATGCGGACAGCGGCGGAGGCGTTAAAGCTCTTAAGCTGCTTACCGAGTATCAGCCGCCGGTAATTAAACAAATACCCGGTGCCATGGAAAGATATCCCGATGACACTCCGGCTGCTGTTCCCGAAACGGCGGAGATTGAGGACCTTGAAGCGGTAGAGGATGAGGAATTTGACGAAGGCCTCAAGCTGAATCAGGATTACGAGCCGGAAGATTATACTCCTGTTTCCGGTTCCGGAGCGCCCGGGGGAGGCCGTACCGCAGGCCGCGGCGGGGTAAACAGGCAGAAAGTACCCTATGCCATCCCTCAGGAAGGGATCCTGAACGATTATCCCGACGGCAGGTACTGGGAAATAGATGAAACCACCATGAAGGCGGCGGAAGTGCTGAAACGGACCCTGGAAGAATTCAGAATCCAGGCTGAGGTGACCGGTATCCGTAAAGGCCCTGTTGTCACCATGTTCGAGATACTGCCTGCTCCCGGTGTAAAGCTTTCAAAAATTGAGAACCTGGCGGACAACATAGCCCTCCGGCTGGCCGCCTCGAGTGTGCGCATCATAGCGCCGATACCGGGGAAACATGCCGTCGGTATCGAAGTGCCCAACAAGAAGCGCTCCATTGTATCCTTCAAGGAAATGATTTCCACCGACAGTTTTCAGCAGGGAAAGATGAACATTCCCGTGGTCCTCGGCAAGGACATTACGGGCGAGGCGCAGATTGTGGACCTTACCCAGACGCCCCACCTGCTTATAGCCGGGGCAACCGGCTCCGGCAAGTCGGTGTGCGTAAACTCCATTATCTGTTCCATTCTCTACGGCAAGTCGCCCCGGGATGTGAAGCTCATGCTCATTGACCCGAAAATTGTGGAACTCAAGCTGTACAACGGCATTCCCCACCTGCTTACCCCGGTGGTGACTGACCCGAAACGGGCATTCCAGGCCCTGCAGTACTGCCTTTTCGAAATGGAGAGGCGGTATGCCCTGCTGGACCGTCTCGGGGCACGGGACATAACCTCCTACAATAAAAAGGCCCGGGATCCTCATGCCCGCTTCTCCCTGTCGAAAGCTGAGCAGGCGGAGCTGGATTTCGGCGGACCCGGCTCAAAGGACAGGATCCTCGAAACGGTCCCCGAGCCCCTGCCGTACCTTGTCATCATCATTGATGAATTTGCGGACCTCATGGCCACCACCGGCAAGGAGCTGGAAAGCACGCTGGCACGTCTCGCTGCCATGTCCAGGGCGGTAGGCCTTCACCTGGTGCTGGCGACCCAGCGGCCTTCTACAAACGTCATTACCGGCCTCATAAAAGCGAATATCCCCTCCAGGATCGCCTTTCTCGTTGCCAATAATTTCGATTCGCGGATAATTCTTGACTGCGTCGGCGCTGAAAAACTCCTGGGCAGGGGGGATATGCTCTTTACGTCCGCCTGGGACCCCTTTCCTATCCGCATACAGGGCGCCTACCTGTCGGAGGAAGAGGTGGGCAAGGTTGCAGCGTATGCCAAGACCCTGGGAGAACCGTATTATCTGGATGATGAGATCTTCATTGATGACAACAGGGATGATCTGCTCCTCGACGGCGGCGTTGATGATCCTCTTCTCGACAGGGCCCTCGAAATAATCGTGGAGGCAGGCAAGGCTTCTGCATCCTACCTTCAGCGCAGGCTCAAGATAGGCTACAACCGTGCGGCCCGTATCGTGGAAGATATGGAATCCCGCGGCATTCTGGGCCCCGCCAACGGCAGCAAGCCCCGTGAGATTATCCATATTCCCCAGAAACCGAGAGATTAAACCAGGAGGTTTCCCTGGTCCATTATGGTCTGCTTTGATCCGTCTTCGTAGGTCAGTTCCATGGTCGGATTTTTAACGAGGCCGTCCAGGTGGATGAGGGCAGGCGCATCGTCTTCGTAATTGTGGCCGATGGCGATATGGCAGGTCCTGGTCACTTTTTCGTCGACCAGCATATTGCCGATGATTCTGGCCTTCGGATTGAGCCCTATGCCGACTTCACCGATGTTTCTCGCGTTTTTCGCGTACAATTCCGCTTTGCCTGCGGGAATATTGCCCGCTTTTTCGAACTGAAACGCTTTCTCGGCGGCCAGCCGCAGGGACTCCTCCACTTCGGCGGCTTCCGGTCCCCCGGACAGGTCGGTCACATAGCCGTCCGCAACTTCCGCGAAAACAGGCTCCTTTATGATAATTTCGCCCTTGTGGGATGAAATGCTGCCGTCGAACACTATGGTTCCCGAGGATGCGCCCACTACGGGAGATATAAAAACCTCCCCTGCGGGCAGGTTGCCGCCGCTGCCGGGCAGGGTAAAATCGCCGTCATCTGATTGGCCTAGCCTGTTTTTGAGACTTGTTTTAAACCTGGTCCCTGCCGCGTTGGTAATAAATACGCTTTCCGCCCGATCCAGCAAGGCTTTAAGCCGCAGGCACGTGTTCCGCAGTTCGTCGTAGTCGAGGGCCACGGTTTCGGAGAAAATAGGCAGGGTTATGGAGGGAGACCATACACTGCGGATGGATTTCTTACCGTAGAGCAGGTAATCGAAGATGTGCGTGTAGGATTCCCTGCCGCGGGTGTAGGGTTCAGCAATGCCTTTCCTGTCCTTGCCGATTTTCCCGGCGCTTATGGACAGTACGGCGTCCGGTTCGGATGCCAGGGCTGCCAGAACCGCCTCTTCGGCAAAATCCAGCTGGCTTTTCCTGGGTTGTACGAGCATGACGGCGCTTGCGCCGGCTTCGGTGAGAGCGTTGTAGAGGTACTGGGAAATGGTAAACACGTCAAATGACGGGTTTGTAACGATCAGGGCCCTCTCGCCAGGCTTTATGTTCAGGACCCGGGTAACAGTAATTCGGGCGGATTCCGCCAGGGCAGCGTCGTGAAGACTTTCCATAGAAGAATGAGTATAAACATTTATGATGGAAGGAGTCAATTATTATTGTTATTCTGTTCTCCGTATGTTATATTTATCCTCGAGGTAATCTATGAAAAGACTATTATTAGGATTATTGTTATCCTTTTTTCTGCTTGTACCCTTATTTTCCCAGGAGGCTTCCATCCAGCAGCTGAGCGGCAAGGTTGAAGTTAAAGCGCCGGGCGGAAACTGGGCAGTGGCGAGCCAGGGGCAGAGGATCGCGAAAGGCACAACCCTGTCCACCAGTTTCGGGGCCTCCGCAGTTCTTAATATCGGCAGTTCCGTCGTTAACGTCAAACAGCTTACCCGTATGACTCTTGAAGAACTTATACAGCAGCAGGGTACGCAAACCACCTCTTTAAAACTCGATATAGGCAGCATCAAGGCTAAAGTCCAGACTGCCGAAGGCATAAATCACGATTTCACCTTGAGAACTTCAACCTCCACTGCTGCAGTGCGCGGTACGGAGTTCGATTTTGACGGGTTTACACTTCAGGTGAGCGACGGC
>SPDA01000655.1 GCA_004525155.1 Spirochaetales bacterium | reverse complement strand
GGAACCGGGATTTCTCCGGGTTCCCCGGATTCCCGGACCGTTTCCCCGTCCGAAAGCAGGAGCAGGATTTTTTTTGCGCCGTCTCTGGATGCGTGGGTCCCGGCCGCCGCCGCGAGAGCGCCGGCAATGTCCGTGCCCGGCGGGGTAAGGACGGAGGGGCCAGAAAACCGCAGGCCCTCCGCCAGGGCGGAAGCATCCTCTGTGAGGGGCACCAGGGTAACGGCGGCCCCCTTGAAAACAGTCAGTGAATATCTGGCGGGAAAACCGTTTATCAGATCCAGGCATATCTGTTTTGCCTTTCCCAGGCGGGCCGGTTCCGCGTCCCGGGCCAGCATGCTCCGCGATACGTCGAGCAGTATGGCCACGTCCGTCCGGGCATAGGACGAACTTTTGACTTCCTTTTGAAAGGAAATACCGCTCAGGCCGAGCAGGCAAAAGACGGTAAAAAGGCCGAGGGGAAAAAATGACAGAAACCGGTTTTCCGCGGAAAAAAAGAATCCGGAACGCGGAGGAGCTTTCACGGAAGAACCTCCCGTAAAACCAGTTTCCGAATGACAACATCCGTCAGTACGAGAAGCAGGCCGAAGAGGATGAAGAGGCTGTGTCTGTAACTGGTAGAGACCAGCTGCCTGAAGCTTGTATTCCCCTTTTCCCGGAAGCCGATGGAATCGAAGGCTCTGCGCAGACTTTCAAAATCGGAAGCGCGGTAATACCTCGCGCCGGTTGTTCCGGCGATACCGGTAAGTATTTCCTCGTTAAAACCGCTTTCGAAGGTGCCCCGGTACTGTCTGCCTGTTTCCGGATCCCTGTATTCCAGGGGGACCTGTCCTTTCATGCCGATGCCAATGGTGTAAACGGCGATGGACAGGGCGTCCGCAATCAGGGCCGCAGTCTCCGGACTGATTTCGCCGGCATTCTGCTCTCCGTCGGTAATGAGAATTATAATCTGTTTTGCTCCGCCCCCCTTCCTCAGGTGGTTGCAGGCAAGGGCCAGGCCCAAGCCTATCGCTGTTCCGTCACCGAGGTCCGCCAGGGTAAGGTCGTTTACGGTCTGCAGAAGACGGGGATAATCGAGGGTCGGCGGAACCCGCAGGGCAGCCTCCTTCCCAAAGGTGATAAGACCTATGGCGTCGTTTTCCCTGGACGCGACAAAGCGCTTGATAAGGTCCCTCGCCGTATCGAATCGTCTCACGCCGCCGAAATCTTCCGCAGCCATGCTCGGAGACTCGTCCAGCACAAGGGCTATGTCCATGCCTTTTTCAAGGTATTGTTTTTCTGAAGTTACCTTGGCAGGTCCCGCCAGCGAGGCGATCAGCAGCCCGAGACCGGCCCAGAAACAGAGGCTGCCGGACCAGTAGAGGACAGCGGGTAAAGATGTCCGTTTGGTGAACACCGATCCCTGCCAGAGGCCTTGTGTAAGGGGATAGGCGTTTCCCGGTTTCCTGACGTGCCGGATGTACACGCCCGGTATGAAGAGGAGCAGCAGCAGAAAATAGAGAGGCTGTAAAAAAACAGTCATAGGGCTCTCTTCTCCTGCTCGAAACCGGCCGCTGAAGCAAGTATCCCGGACAGATCTTCGAGGACCCTTCCAGGAGCGGGAATGTGCCCGGCGTATTTTACCAGGTCGCAGAAACTGAGAACCCGGAGGAAGCTTTCCCGGGGACCGGCTGGAGCGGCGGCCATCTCAGCACCCAGGTCCCGCCGGATTTCCGCGGTCGTTCTGGCCATGAAATTGATCCGTTCCCGGCCGGAAAGGTATTCCCTTATGATTTTCGAAATACCGAAGTAGATGTCCGGGGTGTTCATTCCGGGCAGCAGTTTCCGCAGGCAGGCGAGTTCCCCTGCGAGCCTCCGGAAAGGTTTGAGCGCAGCCCGCCGCAGCCTCGCGGCCAGGGTCAGTTTCCTAAGCATTGAGGCGCCGGGAAAGGCAGCAAGCATCACCAGCGACATGCCTGCGGTTATCAGGAGAAACAGCAGCCTTGTACCCGGCAGCATCCCGGGCGGTTTATGACTTTTAAGGACGGGAAAAGGTTCTTCATCGAGCAGGGAATCGGTGGTGAAAGGAATGGAGTCGAGCACCACCGCGCCCAGGCTGATGGGCGGAAGCGTCGCGGCGCCGGG
>SPDA01000682.1 GCA_004525155.1 Spirochaetales bacterium | reverse complement strand
CTTCATTTGCTTCCGTAGATGTTATCCCAGAAGTGGAAGAAGAAGAATTTGTGATTAATCCCGACGATCTGAAGATAGATACTTTTCGCTCGAGTGGAGCAGGCGGTCAGCATGTCAACAAAACCGACTCTGCTGTAAGGATAACGCATATACCAACCAATATTGTAGTCAGCTGTCAGAATGATCGCTCACAGCACAACAATCGTCGGCAGGCTATGCGTGTGCTGCAGGCCCGGTTGGCCGAATTGAACCGGCGTGAACAGGTCGAAGAGATCAATGCCGAACGCGGCTATCAAAGAGAGATTGGTTTTGGTAGCCAGATTCGCACTTACACTTTTCAACCCTTTACCCTGGTCAAGGATCACCGTACCGGAGTGGAAATCGGCCAGGTAGAGGCAGTGATGAACGGTCTGCTCGATCCATTTATCGAAGCGTACCTGCGTTGGAAAGCCCGCGGTATGATTCCGCTGAAGAAGTAGGAGAAAAGATGAAAATAAAAAAACCTAAGATTGGCAAGGTTGATCTAAAAATAATCATAATCGATTTTATCGGTATTTTAATCGGCTCAGTGATTCTGGCTGTAGGGATAAATATGTTTATGGTGCCGAATATGCTGGCTCCTGGTGGAATAAGCGGACTCAGCATCGTTCTGTACCACATTTTCAAATTACCGGTCGGGCTGACCATTATTCTGTTAAATATACCCCTTTTCATTGTCGGTTACCTGGTGTTAGGTCCACGGCTGGTAATCCAGAGTTTGCTTGGCACATTTCTCTTTTCGCTTGCTATTGAAGTAACCGCTCCCCTTCTACCGGCTGCCACAGATGACATACTCCTGGCTGCGGTTTATGGTGGTGTAGTAATGGGGGTTGGAGCTGGCTTGATATTTCGTTTTCGAGGCTCAGCCGGGGGAACAGGGCTGCTTTCGCTGATTCTGGCCAAGACTTCGGGTGTCAGTCCCGGTCAGGCTATGTTCTTGGGTGACCTCGTTGTTTTAGCCCTGGCTGTTTTTGTATTTGGCAGTGAAGCGGCCATGTATGCTGCCCTTGCTCTATTTATCAGCATCAAGGTTATCGATGCAATTCTGGAAGGCCTCGGTATGGCTAAGTCGGCGATTATCATAACCAACAACGGCGCTGAGATCAACGAAAAGCTGCTTCACGAGCTTGGACGCGGAGTAACCAGAATTGAAGGTCAGGGCGGTTATACGGGTGAGGGACGCGAAGTGCTGCTCTGTGTAGTGACCCGTCCCCAAACAGCCAGATTGAAGGCCATCATCCATGAAGTTGACCCGACTGCTTTTGTCATTATCGGCAATGCAACGGAAGTTCACGGCGAGGGTTTCAAGTCAATGCAGCAGCATTAGCTGTCTGAAATTAAATTATTTGCAAAATAAGTAAAAATATATTACAATATTGTCCAGAGTAAAGGTATTGAATGGCGAAAATTTCAACCATTATTGAATTATGTAAAGTATGCACGGGAAGGTCTGACTGTATGGTCGAAGCAAAAAACATGAGTATGAAATATGAAAAAGGTGGGCGTTTTGCCCTGGAAAATATTAATTTTTTTATTGACCGCGGCGAATTCGTTTTTTTTGTTGGCTCAAGCGGGGCCGGTAAGTCGACACTGCTCAAGCTGATTATCAGGGAATTAAGGCCATCCGACGGTACCTTAAAGGTGTTTAACCGGGACGTATCCCGCTTGCCGAGGCACAGGCTTCCTTATCTAAGGCGCAATATTGGGATGGTATTCCAGGATTTCAGGTTGATGGAAGAGCGAACGGCATATGATAATGTTGCCTTTGCCATGATCGTGATCGGGGCTTCGCGTAAGGAAATCAGAAAACGGATTCCTCATGTTTTGGGTCTTGTCGGGCTTCAGGAAAAGGCTAAAGCAAGAGTTTGCGATCTGTCCGGTGGTGAGCAGCAGCGAGTCAGCCTCGCCCGGGCCATCGCAAACCGACCGGCCTTGATCATTGCTGATGAACCTACCGGCAACCTCGATCCG
>SPDA01000168.1 GCA_004525155.1 Spirochaetales bacterium | reverse complement strand
GAGGCCGTTTGAGAGCTCCGCATCCACAAAGACCTCTTTCACCATGCGCTGGCAGTCGTCAAAGGATCCTTTTACCTCCAGCGCGGCTACATTTCCTCCCAGGGTGGTAAGCTGTTTTTCCTGCAGGGGGCTGACCCTGCCTGAAGGATAGAGGATGACCACGTCTATGTTTTTCTTTCCATAAAACGCCCTGGCCACGGCGCTCCCCGTATCTCCGGAGGTGGCAGTAAGAATGACGGCGCGCCGCGCGTCATTCCGCAGATATTCCTCCATGACGGAAGCGAGGAAACTGGCTCCGAAATCCTTGAAGGCAAAGGATGGTCCATGGAAAAGTTCCAGCAGGCTTATGGAAGCATCCAGCCTCCTCAATACCGGCGCGAAGGTAAAAGCCCGTTCAACAACCCTGCGGGCCGCCTCCGTGCTGAACTCATCATGAAAGAGGGCCTCGGTAACTTTTTCTGCCATCGCGTTAAAGCCGGTTTCCGCGCCGAAGCCGGCATACACCTTTTTAAGGTCGGGATTGTCCGCGACATGATACAGACCGCCGTCCGGTGCAAGCCCTTTGAAGACGGCTTCCTTGAAACTTACGGAAGAAGCTTCCGTGTTTTTACTGTTTCTCGTACTGACAATTCTCATCGGTTATTCCAGAAATGATTTATGAATGGTTTTGATGGCACTGTCCTTATCCTTCCTGTCTATGACAAAGGATATATTCCTTTCCGAAGAACCCTGGGCTATGGCAAGAACATTCACCTTTTCGGTTCCCAGGGAACTGAAGAGCTTTCCGGAAATGCCGGGAGTGCCCCTCATGTTTTCCCCTATAACCGATACAATCTCCAGGTTTTTCGTAAGCTCAAATCGTCCTATCCGCTTTGCCTCAAGTTCATGGGATAATTCGCCGGTAAGCTCTTTCAGGGCCCGGCCGGTTTCCTGCTCCTTGCACACGATACAGATGCTGTGCTCCGAAGATGCCTGGCTTATCATGATGATGTTAACTTCGGCTTTTGCCAGAGCTCCGAAAACCCTGGACGCAATACCGCGCATGCCGAGCATGCCGCCGCCCTGGATATTGATGAGCGCCACGCCGCTTATCGACGCAATACCTGTTATGGACCGGTTGTGCGGCTTGATATCGTCCTTAATTACCGTGCCCGCTGCGCCGGGGTTGAAGGTGTTTTTTATCAGAATGGGAATACGGTTTTCAACGGCCGGAATCATGGTATAGGGGTGGATTACTTCCGCCCCGAAAAAAGACATCTCCATGGCCTCTTCAATGGTTATCTCGGGTATTACGGCAGCGTGAGGAATTATTTTCGGGTCAGCGCTCAGCACGCCGTCCACATCCGTCCAGATCTCGATGACGTCGGCGCTCATGCCGGCGCCTATAATGGCTGCGGTAAAGTCGGAACCGTTCCTGCCGATTGTAGTTGTGGCGCCCTCCGCCGTGGAACCGATGAAACCGGTTATTACAGGGAGTGCGGTGAGGGCTGACAGCTTTTCACGTATTTTCTCGTAGCTTACGACAAAGTCAACCTGGGCGCTGCCGTGGGAACCGTCGGTCCGTATTATTTCCCTTGCATCCACCATAACGGCGGGACAGCCGTGAGAGCTGAGATAAAAAGCCGTCTGCAGACAGTTGAGCCTTTCCCCGAAACTCATGACGAGGTCAAGACTTCGCGGTGAGCACTCGCGCACCAGTTCTATGCCGTGGAGCACATCCTTGAGCTCGCTGAAAAGAACCTGCATTTTTTCCTTTACTCCGCCCGCATCTTGCGCGGAAAACAATTCGTCCACCGCTGTCTCATGCCTTTCGATGAGAGCGGAAAAAAGTTCCCTGTAGCTCTGGTCTCCCTGCTCAGCGGTTCTGGCAAGGCTTATGAGATCATCAGTTACGCCTTTCATGGCAGAAAGAACCACAGCCAGACCCGGGGCTTTTTCGTTTTCCGCCCTGATTATTTCCGCAGTGCTTTTAATACGGCCGGCGTCCTTTACAGAGGTACCGCCGAATTTCATTACTTTCATGTCTGGTTTATATCGTTTTTTCATACTTTTTACTATGGGTCCGGGTAAAAACCGGTTATTTTACCTTTTCCCTGAGCAGTTTTAAAAAAAGTATTGGTAAAAAATCAGCTTCGACAGTATATTACTAGGTGCCTTATGCGAAACCTCAATTTAGTTATTGTAATAATAATTGCAAGTTTTCTTTTTATGTCCTGTCTTCATGGAACCCGAAGGGAGGAGCCGGTTCCCGCAGAAATCCCCGTTCGGGAAATTGAGCAGCCGCCCGTCCGTGAACCGGAGCAGGCCGCACCGGTGCCTGCAGAACAGCCTCCCGACCCTCCGGAAATAGGCCGGGAGGAACCCGAGGCCCCGCAAATCACGGAACCGGTGGCTGCGGTACAGCAGGAAACCGAAAAACCGGAGGAACCGGCAGAGACCGCCGTTTCAAAAGCGGAAACTGCGCCCGAGCGGCCCGCGGAGCCGGATACGACACCGGACAGCCGGCAGACAGAGGCTGTACAGAAACCGCAGCCGGTAGTCCTTGGAAAAAAAGCCATTATTATGGCGATAATGTCACATTCCACGGAAACCAATGCCCTGGTCTACCACAAAACGGGTCCTCTCCTCCACTTTATAGACGTGGACAAAAACGGCCTTCTGGACGCTGGGGCAATTTTCATAAAGAAGGAGAAGAATGGCGCGGATCCCCTGCCGCAGCCGCTGGATCTAACGGATATGTCGAGACTCTACAATGACCGTGCCATGCCTTTTGATTTTTACTACCAGCTGTTCATACAGAGGGATGGAAAGCTCTATCCTGACAGGGTTGTAAGCCTCGGCAAACGGGTGGTAATTCAGGGAATCATCGAAATAAAAATAAAACCTGAGCCGGATTCCATAACAGCGCTTTCGGCCGTGTTTCCTACACCGGAGGGCACCGAAAATGAATGGATACTGTTTTCTTCCGCCGGAATCAGCCGCATAAGTTTCAAGGAAAATCTTTCAAATTATCCGAGGGTTTATGACATCGACGAAGACGGCACGTTGGACATTATACAGTTTTCCAAAATCTTTGAAGAAGGTATCGGAATGGAAACATTCATTACCCTGTATAAATGGAACAGGGACAGCTTCAAGGAATTCAAAACGATCAATGTGGTACGCAACCTGAACCAGTTTCTTCAGAAAGCGATAGACCTTCTTACTCAGAATAACCTGAAAGCCTTTTTCATCCATTCCCTAAGCCCTTCGGACGAGCTTCGATACGCCCAGGGCAGCCTTAAAGATGAAGCCCTGTTTCATTCCCTGTTTAAACCTCTATCCGAAGAGCCGGTAAACGAAGATCCGCTCGATATCCGGGACATGCAGATATACGATGTGACCTTTCCGGAGATTCTGGAAAATCCCTTTCTTCAGACCAGCCTTACGGACTACGTTTTCAGGCCTTTAATCAGGATTACCGCCTCATCCGGATCCTACTTTTTCAAGACGGCGATAAAAATGGCCAAAAACCCTTTTACGTCAAAAAAACAGTTTTATTTCCTGCTTCAGTAGCCGTTTCTATAAGGTAATCTGCAGTTTTGTCCGTACGCTGTGTTTGTTCGTCATATTCGTATCGTTCCTATAAGAAAGGATTACGTTGACCGGTTTGCCCGGAACCAGGGGCACATCGAATTTGTCGCCGGAATCGAGCTTAAGTTTAAACCTGAGCTCTGTAACCTTGTTTTTGACCGTTCCGCTCTTTTCCACAATGGAATCGCTGCCTCCCAAGTCCGTATCCTTTTTATGTGTAAAGAGACCTGTCCCGAATTGATCCTCCAATACGGTATCCTTCCCGGAGACATAACCCATGATGATATTCGCGTCTTTCATAGCGGAAGTGGCGCCGAAACCGACCGCTATCCAGCCTTCGGTGGGGGCGGAAACTTTTACATAGATAAAATCCTTGTCCGTTTTCCAGGACAGATCGATACCCGAACTGGATTGGGTTTTAAATCCTGTATCCCATACATCCGCCGAAAGACTCATGGAGAAAAGCAGAACAAGCAGGGCCGTCAAAGCCGACTTTTTCATAGACCTCTCCTTACATTTTCATATTCTGTTTTATATGGTGTACCAAATTATTCGCAATTTCAATACTTACTCCCGATACGGCGGCAATGCTTTCCGGCGCGTCCTCGGCAATATTCTGAAGGGAGGAATAATGCGTCAGCAGTTTCCTGACACGCACCGGTCCCAGGCCCTTAACTTTTTCCAGGAGGGACACGCTAAGATCCTTCTTTCTGAGGCGCTTGTTAAAATCCGTGGCAAAGCGGTGCGCCTCGTCACGTACCAGCTGCAGCAGCCGTAAAGCGGCGGAAGTTTCGGGAAGCACCACCCTCCGGCCGTCCCAGGTAAAGATTTCCTCAAGGCGCTTTGCGAGCCCGATTACGGGAATCTTGAGGCCAAGGGCGGACAGGATCTCCTCCGCGGCGTTGAGCTGGCCCTTGCCGCCGTCAATCAGTATCAGGTCGGGAACGGGGAGTTTTTCATTTATCACCCGTGTATAACGCCGCGACACGACCTCCCGGATGCTTTCGTAATCATCGATGGCGCCTCCAAGGGTTTTTACATGAAAACGCCTGTAATTCTTTTTATCAGGTTTTCCTTTATAAAATGATACCTGTGAGGCCACCGGGTGCTTTCCTCCCAGCTGGGATATGTCGAACCCCTCGATTCTTTCCGGCAGACCGGGAAGGAGTAGATAGGCTTTAAGTTCCCTGAGAGAATAGACCGTGGCCGCCAGGGCTTTTCTCCTGTCCAGGTCCTGGATGCAGTTTTTTGTAGCCAGCATTGCCGTCGTGTAGTGTTTGTCGAGGGAAGGGGTAACGGTCCTGATGGCAGATTGATACACGGTGCGGAAGTAGGCGGTAAGCTCATCGAGGCTCCCGGCGTCATTACTGACGGCGTCATTACTGACGGCGTCAGTACCGAGGCTGTGGAGCAGGTATATGGTTTCCGGAGGCTTGCGTTCCTCGTAATAACGCAGAAAAAACTGGGACACGCTTTCGTCCTCATGGCCGTAGGTTTCCGTGCGTATTATGTCCTGATCCGCCAGTTTGCCCCCGCGCACCTTGAACACGCAAAATGTGCAGAGCTCATCGTGGGCCGCATATGCGATGTAATCCATGCTGTCCCTGCTGAAATCCATCACGCTCTGTTCATCCGAAAGATTGTAGATGGACTGTATCGTATCCCTCAATTCAGAGGCCTTTTCAAATTCAAGACTGCCTGCAGCCGTGTGCATCTTTTCCGTAAGATCAATGACCAGGCCGTCTATGTTGCCGGATAACAGGTCCTTTATTTTCTCCACCCGGGCTGCATATTCCTCCCGGGAGATTTTCCCGCAGCAGGGGGCGGAACAGCGGTTAATATGATAATAGAGACAGGGATTATCCCTCTTCTTCAATGGCCCCTTGCACTTGCGGAGGGGAAAGGTTTTGTCAATAAGCTCAAGATACCTGTCTATAGCATTCACGTTCGGGAACGGCCCGAAATAGGAAGACCCGTCCTCGATAATATTCCGCGTCCTGTAGATCCTTGGGTAGGCTTCCTTCGTAATTTTTACAGCCGGGTAGGTTTTGCCATCCT
>SPDA01000564.1 GCA_004525155.1 Spirochaetales bacterium | reverse complement strand
GTGTTATAAAAGGTCTCGCCAACGCTCCGCCGTACATGGGTTGAAGGACAGGAGTTTCCACCTCTACAAAACCCCGCCCGTCCATAAAATTTCGTATTGTACTGACTATTTTGCTTCTTTTAATGAACAGGTCTTTGATATCTGCATTGGCAATAAGGTCGAGGTACCGTTGACGGTATCTTTTCTCTACGTCAACTAGCCCGTGGAATTTTTCAGGCAAAGGCATCAGGGACTTGGTAAGTATAGTGTAACCTGCTACCTCAACTGTTATTTCGCCTGAGCGGGTCTTGAAGAGAATTCCGCTTACCCCGATAAAATCGCCCAGGTCGATATCTCGCAGCAATTCGTAGGTATCATCTCCAAGTGAATCGCGGCGGAAAAATGCCTGTATTTTGCCGGACCCGTCACGTATATCGAAAAAAGCTGCTTTACCCATGAACCGGGCTGCGGTTACTCGTCCCGCCAGGCTTACCTCATGGGGGGCGTCAGTGGGACCGGCGCCTGCTGATTTTTCGAAAAGCTCTATTGCTTCACTGGATGTATGCGTGCGGTGATACTTAGGTGGATAAGGATTTATGCCGCGATTAATAATTCTGGAGAGCTTTTCCAGGCGCGGCTGTTCGATGCGTTCCTGGCCGGCCATAAGATCAACTTACTTCGATAAGCTGCAGTTTCATTAGACCGGAGGGTGTGCGGACATCGACCTTGGCGCCCTTCTTTTTCCCCAGTAATGCCTTGCCAACCGGCGATTCGCAGGAAATTTTACCTTCGACCGGGTTCGCTTCAGTTGTGCCGACAATAGTATAACGGTCGATTTTGCCATCCTGGTTCTGTATTAGTACCGTATCACCCAGTTCTACCACACCCGGTAAATGAGGGCCTTCGATAATGCGTGCATTAAGGGTGATATTTTCCAGCGAGCTTATACGGCCTTCGATAAAAGCCTGCTCGTTTTTAGCATCTTCGTACTCGGCGTTGTTTTCGGTGCCACCCATTTCACGGGCGCGCTTGATCTTCTCCGCCACATCTTTGCGGCTAAATGAAATCAGCTGTTCGTACTCAGCCTTCAGTTTTTCTAGACCTTCCTGGGTGATGTCGTATCTTTTTTGTGTCATGGGGTTGCCTCCCAACTTCCGAATATTAAAAAACTGAGAGTCGCGAAACTCTCAGCTTTCTAGCACTTTTATGACATTATATTCCGATGCAACCGCGAAGTAAAGAGTGGTATAATATCGGTTGGCTGAAATTCAGGAGGCACCATGACTACTCTGCAAATTGTATCATACGAATCCTATGGCAAAACTTCTCTTTGCGCTGGTATCGGCAAGAAACTTATCAATGCTGGCAAAAAAGTGGGATATATCAAGCCTGTCAACCTGACTGAAGCTACGTCCATGGATGATTGCCCCGATGCTGTTTTTATTAATGAAGCTCTCGAATTGGGTGGGGATAAGCAGCAGATCCACGCTTTTAATATTTCTCAAGAGAAATTATGGCATGACCTTTCTGAAGATGCTGATAGTTTTGCCGGCAAAATTAAAGCGGCCTGCGACCTGGTTGCGGTAGGCAGGGATATACTTATCGTTGAAAGCCCGGGCAACTTGAAAAACGACCAGGTGTCTACTCTGGCCTGTTACACGATAGCCGAGAAAGTCAACACACGTGTAATCCTTTTAATTTGCCACTCTACAGATTTCCGGGATGCTGATGTTGAGCAGGTTATTAAGAAATTCGGTGAAAGGCTGATTGGCATTGTTGTAAACCAGGTTCCCGAAGGTAAGTTACGTGTAGTGAAGGCACAATGTGAAGATTACTTCGAATCACGTGGAGTGAATGTTCTGGGGATACTTCCTGAATCGAGACCTCTTCTCGGGATCAGTGTTGCAGAAATTGCGGCAGCATTAGGAGCTGAGATAATCTCCTCCAGGGAAAAATCCAATGACCTGGTAGAAAATGTCATGCTGGGTGCCATGACACCTGACTCGGCAAGAGATTATTACAACAGAAAACGCAATAAGGCGGTCGTGACGAGGTCTGAAAGGCCTGACATGCAGCTTGCTGCCCTGGATACATCTACCAAATGCTTGATTGTCACCAAACAGAAGCCTTCAATGTCTGTAATGGTCAAGGCGGAGGACAAAAAAGTGCCTGTGATGGTGGTCAATAAAGATATTAATGAAATTGTGTCAGCAATTGAGCAAGCGCTGGCCAAATCAAGATTTCAGCATCTGCAAAAACTGACGGTGTTGATGTCCATTCTGGACAGCCGGTTCGATTTTAAAGCTCTGGATTCTGCTCTGGCTCTGTAGCATCCAGGCACTCGGGTCCCATATCGGCGTCATGGCCCAGTATTTCCTTGGCCTGTTCTGCGTATTTTGAAGGAACCAGTACTTCCACTTGCCCCAGTCCATCAATAGTCAGTCCATACACGTTACCCAGGCTTTCATATTTCAGCATCACGGGTATGTTCTCTACGTTGAGGCGGCCTTTTATGATCTCGGCCTCAGGCTGCCCATATGCCTTATATACAGTAATTAACT
>SPDA01000135.1 GCA_004525155.1 Spirochaetales bacterium | reverse complement strand
GTCGCCTTGTACGAAGCCCGCGAAAAAAAGCGGTTTTAAGGGGAACACACTATGGGTCAACAAGCGTCAACTGAAAAAGAAAACACAAAAAGCCCCTTTGGGGAGAGGCTTTCGGAAATATTCGTATACGGTAAGAGCATGGTGCCCGCCCTCAGCATACTTCTGACAATACTGGTGGTCGTGTTCAGCGTCTCCACTCCGTATTTTTTCTCCTTCACCAATTTCAAGGCGATTATCAGCAACATTCCGGTCATAGCGATTATGGCCATCGGTATGACCTTCGTGCTGCTCATCGGCGGCCTGGATCTTTCAGTCGGTTCTATTCTAGGTTTTACCGCCGTAGTTGCGGTGCTGTACCATGATGCAGGCTTCCCTGCCTGGCTGGTAGTGATAGCTTCCCTGGCCATAGGTGCGTCGCTCGGGGCCGTCAACGGTGTTATCATTACACGGCTGGGTATAAACCCTGTCATTACCACCCTCGGCATGATGACCTTTGCCCGCGGTCTGGCTTCGTGGTTCTCGCTGGAAATCGAAATACTAAAAACCGGCCGAATTTACGATCAGAATTTTCTGCTTATAGCACGCAAGTGGTTTCCGGACAGCCCGCAGGTCATTCCCATCACTCTTATTTACATAATTGTGTTGTACGTTCTAATCTCCATGGTCCTTAAATACACGCGTTTCGGCAGGCGTATATTCGCCACAGGCAGCAACGAATACGCTGCCCGCCTCGCGGGAGTGAACATCCGCAGGGTCAAGTTTTTTTCCTACATGATATCAGGCATAACCGCCTCATTGGCGGGGGTTATACTTCTTGCCCAGCTCAGCCTGGGACGGGACGATGCCGGCACGGGAGCCGAGCTGGAGGTGATTACGGCAGTGGTGCTCGGAGGCGTCAGTTTAAGCGGCGGCAAAGGGAACCTTCTCGGCGTCATTATCGCTGTACTCATCCTGGGCGTTATAAGGAACGGCATGGTGCACCTTGAAACCGTTACGGGCATATCCTATTACTGGCGGGAGGTCGTCAAAGGAGCAGTCCTTATCATTGCCATCGTCATAGACGCGGCAAGGACCATGGCTGTCAAGAAAAAACAGGTAGTCAGACAGTAAGGAGGTATCTAATGGCTTCGGTAGATGTTTCTTCAATTTACGGGAAAATTCAGCTGGTTGATTCTTTCCCCGATTACAAGGTGGAGGTTGTAGACTCTTTCCCGGACCTGAACGTGCAGCAGGTCAGTTCCTTTGCCGATGGTCCGGGAAAGTGGGAGATTGTAGACAGTTTCCCCGATTACAAAATCCAGATCGTGGACAGTTTCGGAGACTTTAAAATCAAGTACGTGGATTCCTTTCCCGGGCTGCCCTGAAAAGCTAGACCCCCGCCGGCTGCTGGTAGGCCAGGGGATCGAAAGGCGAACCTGCCGGAAAGATCCTGGCTGCCAGCTCCCTGTCCAGCATGAAAAGTCCTTCTTTTGTTTTCCCCATAGTCTGACACTGCTTCCATATTTTCTGCGTGTTGAGTTCCTCCTCAATCTGCTCGTTTACGAACCAGTTGAGCATGGGTTCCGCGGAAAAATCGCCTTCCTTTCTTACAACCGTCATGATGGCGTGAATCTTGCTTGTTATAAACTGTTCGTGAGCATAGGCGTCTTTCCATATTTCTTCCGCACTTGTCCAGGCTGTTTTTTCCTGCTTCAGATCGAGCAGCCCGACTGTCCCGTCCCGGTCGGTGATGTGATCGAAAAATTTCATGGCGTGAATCGTTTCTTCATGCGCCTGTACGCGCATCCAGTGACCCATGCCGTCGAGGTCCTGTGAATGGAACCATGCGGCCATGGACAGATAGACGTAGTACGATTCCAGCTCATGCTTAATCTGCTCATTCATGATATTTCTAACTTTCTCGTTTATCATTGATGTACTCCTTGAATATAAGATAGATAAATTTTGGAATTACGTAAATAAAAGCCGGAAAAATTTGTTGCCTTTCTTCCGGAAAGGCCCTTTCAGGAAACAAGCAGTTTCCGGATTTCCGCGGCCATATAAAAGGAGCCGGCAACGAGGACCGGAAGCCGGCCCCCGGCCAGCGCAAGGGCAGCTGAAAGCGCCTGTGCCGGGTCCGGTTCAAAGCGCGTGTCCGGTTTCAGTTTGCGGTATATTTCAAAAACCTGTTCCGGGACGCTTTTCTTGTAGGTTCCCGGTGTCGATATGACGATGTGCCTGAAGCAGCCTGCCAGTATATTTGCCATTGCTCCCGCATCCTTGTCCGACACACAGCCGAAAAGGAGCACTCCCTCCCCGCCGTACATCGATACAAAAGCCCGTGAGAGCCTGTCCGCGGAAACCGGCGTATGGGCTCCGTCGAGTATGATGACCGGATCCTTACTGACTAGCTCCATCCGGCCGGGCAGCCTCGCCAGTGAGAGCCCGCGGCAGATCCTCTCCCCTGTCGGTATGCCGTTCATTGAATCCGGGAAGAGCAGGTACAGTGAAAGGGCGGCAAGAGCGGCATTTTCAGCCTGGAAATCCCCCAGCATGCCAAGGGGGGTGCGGATTGGCGGATATGAGTGAAACCTGATGTCTGCCGCCGTGCCGGCCCCCTCGCTGCGCGAGGAAATGGAGGCTGTTTCCCGGGCAAGGAATGACACCGGTATACCGAGTTCCGCTCCTCTTTGAATCAGGACAGCCTCCGCTTCGGGTTTCTGATGCCCGATGCAGGCCGGCCTGCCTGCTTTCATTATACCGGCTTTCTCGCGTGCGATTTTTTCGAGAGTTTTACCGAGGATGTCGGTATGCTCCAGTTCCACCGGTGTTATCACCGCTATTTCAGGCAGCAGAGTGTTGGTGGCGTCGAGTCTGCCCCCCAGACCGGTTTCGATGACAGCCCAGGCGCAGCCCGCTTCCCTGAACATGAGGAACCCGAGCAGGGTGAGAAGCTCGAAGGTGGTGGGACCGGCTCCTTCTTTGGCCGGGGCCAGGGCTGCGTCATTTTCGAGTCTCTCCGCGATATGGTTTATCGATACAAGGTAATCCGCATCATCGAACTCCCTGCCGTCTGCCTTAATTCTCTCCCGGTAAGTGGTGATATGAGGAGAGGTATAAAGACCCGTCCTGAAACCGGCCTCAGACAGGACTGCCGCGGTAAAGGCGGCCGTTGACCCCTTGCCTTTGGAACCTGCGATGTGAACGCTTTTAAAGGAGTTCTGAGGATTGCCGAAGGCACCGAGCATGAGATTCATGCGGTCAAGGGAGTATTCCTCCACCGTTGAGGGGGGATGTTTTTCGTAGTTGGTAAATTCTTCGAGCCAGGTAGAGGCGTCATTAAGGTTGTCAAATGTCATAATTTTTCCGGGAGCGATTCTCAGAGCCCCCGCCCGGTGAAAGCATTTTTGTGCGCGGGAAAATCCTCGTATTCCGCCAGGGCTTTCACGTGAGGGGCCATACCTTTAAGCCCTTCCGCCGTAATTTCGATAACTGAGGAAAATTTCATGAAGTCGCGCACCGATACCGGTGACCAGGTGCGCGCCATGCCGCCTGTCGGGAGAACGGCGTTAGGCCCGGCCGCGTAATTGGCAGCTGAAAAGGGGGTACTGCTTCCAAGGAGTATTTCACCGGCGTTGCGGATAAGCGGAAGCAGGGCCTTCGGGTCCGAGGCCTGAATCTGAAGGTGCTCAGGCGCGAACAGGTTGACAATATCCGCAGCCTCTTCCATGGAACCGGCGAGAATGATGCCTCCGTAACGGGAGAACACCTCCTTTACATAGCCGCGCCTCGGTTCGGGAAGCATGTCGGCGAGACCGGGAAGAAGCTTTGCCGTTTCCTGCGCAAGCTTCGCGGAAGGCGTGATGAGCAGGGCCGAGGAATCGGGCCCGTGTTCTGCTTCGATCAGCAGGTCAAGGGCTACGAGATTGGGATCCGCGGTACCGTCGGCGAGGATTACGGATTCCGAAGGCCCTGCGGGGAGCCCCGTATCCACGATACCCTGCAAAAGGCGTTTTGCCGCCGCCACATACGCGCTGCCCGGGCCGATAATTTTTGCCACTTTCGGAATACTTTCAGTACCGTAGGCGAGGGCTGCAATTGCCTGGGCGCCGCCGATACGGTATACGGCATGCACCCCCGAAATTTTCGCGGCGTACAGGCAGGCGGCATCCACGGAACCGCCGGGATTGGGGGGCGTAACGACAACAATCCTTTCAACACCCGCGAGTGCGGCAGGGACCGCGGTCATGTAAAGCATGGAGGGAAAACTTCCCTTGCCCCTCGGCACATATAAGCCCGCGGAGGGTACGGGGTTTGCCTTCTCGCCGGCGAAAATACCCGGCCGCACCTCTGAAAACTGTAACGCTGAAGGGACCTGGGATTTGTGGAATCTGCGCACATTTTCGATTGCATAACGCAGGGCATCCTTCAATTCACGGGAAAGGCTGCGCTCGGCTTCCGTGTATTCCGGTTCCCCGATTTCGAGGGGAAGCCGGCTGATGTCCGCCTTGTCGAATCGCGCCTCGAGACGAACCAGGGCCGCGTCGCCCCCGGTCCGCACCTCTTCCAGAATATTTTTAACACCGGAAGATACGTCCCTTATGTCCTGTTCCGAACGCAGGAGAAGCCTGTCTTTTTCCTCCCTGCTCATGTTACGCCAGTCGCGTATGGTCAGCTGCATAGTGTAAGAATGTAGTACAGGAAGGGGGTTTGGTCAATCTTGAACAGCCTTCACCCCGAAGCCAGGTATCCCGCTTTCCTCATGCGCTTCTTGAAGGTTTCGATAAGCTTCCATTGAACCACCGGGATGTCCTGTATCAGCGACCCGGGTATGGCGTAGGTCCTCGATTTTTCAACCGCGCGGACGGAAAAATACTTGCGCGTACCGAACAGTATTATTTCCACACCGAAAAAATTGCCTGAATCTATGGTTTCTACCGGGTTGTCGTCCGCTGTAAGTTCCAGGTGCCCGGATTCGACAAGGAACAGCCTTGAAGCACCTTTGAAATCGACAACTTCGTTCCTTTCGAAATCGGTCCGCTTCATGACGCCTGCAATTTTGTTTTTTATTGGACAGGAAATCATTTCCCCGAAGAGCCAGGTATTCTGCAGAAAATTTCGTTTATCAACATTCTGTTTTATTTCGGACAGCAGGTCGTTCCGCACGGCAAATTCATGATACATGCGGGAGGATATTTTTATGGCCCTGACCCGGCTTATGGCCCTGTAGGTGCCCCTTGCCGCGGTACCTAGAAGACCGGAAAGCTCGCCCGCCATGGACCCGCTGCCGAGGTAATTGCGAATCCCTGTTTCCGATACAATGAACTCGAGAAGGCCGGTAAGAATGAAATACATGTCGCTGTTTACCTCGCCCTTCCGGATGATAATGGTGCCGGGATTAAACGAAACAGCCGGGCAATTGAGCAGCATCCTGAGATCGTGCTGTGGGACGGAGGGATAGAGGGATTTAAAATGTCCCATGGCCGCAGGCTTAAGGTAATCCTGTTCCCCCCGTATTAATACGTCCTCCAGTCCGAAAGAGGCGCTGGAACCGAGTTCTTTCTGTTCATCCGTCAGAGGCCCGCTGGAGTGACTGAAGATAATTTTCTTCGAACCGTCGGCCGCGAAATCCGCGGCGTTTCCGTGAATCATGCCGCCTCCGATATCGATTTTCTTGATATCCGCAGGCGTAAAATAGGCTGTTTTTACCTTGTTGAAAAAATCCCTCGATACACCGTTTTTCAGTTTATCCCCGGTTACGGCTTTTTCGAGCAGTTCCAGGGAGCAGATGTCCGCGAGATGCGCGTAGCTCATGTATCCTTCGTTCCACAGGGTACGGAAAAAAAGTATGGTCGTCTCCAGGGGGTGAGGCGATAAAACCGGCATTACTTCCAGACCGTCGATGTTGTTCCAGGTATCTAAATTCAGATCGTGGATTTCGAAATAATTGCCGAAGGATTGTTCCTTTATGCACATCAGGGAGCATAGCTTTTTGGTTACCGTTGCCCGGACGAGTGCCGTGCTGTAATACTTCAGCTTGTGGTCGGAACGCAGCAGAATGGGCAGACCGTTGAAATGATCATCATGGGCATGGGTTTGAAAGAT
>SPDA01000612.1 GCA_004525155.1 Spirochaetales bacterium | reverse complement strand
GTTCAGATATTGCCCGGCGCCGGCAGCTCCTTCCAGGGCGGAATCCGCCAGGGATTCATCAAGCTCAAAACCGGCACTGTTCCGTTCAAGGGCAGCGGCAGCCTGCATCGTTGTTCCCGTGCCGAGAAACGGGTCAAGCACCGTGTCCTGCTTGCAGGAAAACATGCAGGTAAGCCGGTAGGCCAGCTCGAAGGGAAAAGCTGCGCTCCTGGATCGCGCTCCCGCAGTGCCCAGGGCCTGCCTCGCTCCCTTGAAATCCCAGACATCGGAATACCAGCGGTTTCTCTCTTCCCAGAACAGGGCGCTTTCCTGCCTGTTGCGCCGGTCCTCCTGCGACGCGAACACGCGCTTGCCTCCTTTACGCAGGACAAGAATATATTCATGTTCGAGAGTTACATAGGCTCCCGCGGGAAGCATGCCGGAACCCATGAATTTATTGGGCGCGTTGGTCTGTTTCCGCCACAGAATGAGCGGCAATACCTGGAAACCAAGCCTGCCGGCGGAGGAAAGGATCCTGGCGTGATTGGGAAAAAGCCCGAAATTGCCGCCTGTAGACCTGGCGGCGTCTCCTATGTTTATGCAGATGAAACCGCCGGGAACAAGCACCCGGTGGGACTCTGCCCAGGCTTTGTCCAGTTCCTGGTGCATGAGTTCAAAGGCCTCGCGGCCTTCCTCCCGCTGCAGCACCGCTTCGATGCGCGGATTAAGTGCTGCAAACTGTTCGTCCCACATCTGAATCATCGGGTAGGGAGGGGAGGTAAGGATAAGGTGAACGCTTTCTTCCGGGAGGGATGTCATGTCCCGCGCGTCGCTCCCGGCATACCGGTGAATGGTACTAGGCATGCGCGGTCAGGCGGCCATGATTTTTTTGAAGGTTTCCGCGTCCAGCATTTCCTCTTTCAGGAGGATTTCGGCCACCCGATGGATGTGTACCTCGTTGCTTTTCAGCAGTTCCAGCACCCCGGCGTAGCGGTCCTTGACGATGTTCGCGGTTTCATCGTCTATGTACTGCTGCGTGGCTTCGGAATATTCCTTCTGAAGGCCGTACTGATTGTCGAGGAACTGGAAACCTTTCTGGTGCGGCAGGTACACGTTCTTGAATTTGTCGCTCATGCCGTAGTCTGTTATCATTTTACGGATAATGTCCGAGGTTTTGCTCAAGTCGTCGGAGGCGCCCGTGGAAATGGTGCCGAAGATTAACTGCTCGCAGGCCCTTCCGCCCAGGAGCACATCCACCCGCGCGTAGAGTTCATCTTCCGTCAGGAGGTATTTTTCCTCATCCGGAAACTGCATGGTATAGCCCAGGGCGCTGTACCCTCTGGGCACTATGGATATTTTCTGTACCGGGTCTGCGCCTTCGGTAAAGAAGGCCGTAACGGCGTGACCGGTTTCGTGGTAGGCAACCCTTTTTCTCTCTTCCTTGTCGATAATCTTGTTTTTCTTTTTTAGCCCCGCAAAGACCTTGTCTATAGCTTCGTCGAAGTCTTCCTGCTTTACCTCGGTGCGGTTGCCCCGTACCGCCAGCAGGGCGGCCTCGTTGACGATATTCGCCAGGTCTGCCCCCACCAGGCCGGGTGTGGACCTCGCTACTTTTACAAGATTCACATCCGGCTGGATTTTGACATCCCGGGTATGAATCTTCAGTATCTCTTCACGGCCCTTGAGATCCGGCTTGTCCACAAGTACCTGCCTGTCGAAGCGGCCCGCCCTGAGAAGTGCCGGATCGAGTATCTCCGGCCTGTTGGTCGCCGCCAGAATAATGACGCCGGTGCGGGAGTCGAATCCGTCCATTTCCACCAGGAGCTGGTTTAATGTCTGTTCCCGCTCGTCGTTGGTGCTCATGGAAGTCGCCCTGGTCCTGCCTATGGCGTCGAGCTCGTCAATGAAGATAATGCAGGGTGATTTTTCCCGGGCCCGCCTGAAGAGGTCGCGAACCCGGGCGGCGCCCACACCGACGAACATTTCCACGAAATCCGCACCGCTTAAACGGAAGAAGGGCACGCCCGCTTCTCCTGCCACGGCTTTGGCAAGCATGGTCTTTCCTGTTCCCGGCGCGCCTACCAGGAGGACACCCTTCGGTATCTTGCCGCCGATGGCCGTGTACCTCGCAGGGTGCTCGAGGAAATCCACGACTTCTATAAGTTCGTCCTTTGCCTCTTCCACCCCCGCCACGTCGGCAAACCGCACGCCGGTCTCGCCCTCCGCGACAATGAGGGACTTGTTCTTGCCGAAGGTCATGACATCCGTGCCCATGTTGCCCATGCGGCGGAACATGACCCGCCAGATCAGGAT
>SPDA01000435.1 GCA_004525155.1 Spirochaetales bacterium | reverse complement strand
TTATTTTGCGCGTCGATTTCAATGTTCCCATGAAGGATGGAGTTGTCCAGGATGATACAAGGATAAAAGCCGCCCTTCCCACCATTGAGTACATCCTCTCCCAGAAACCCGGGTATATCGTGATATTGTCACACCTGGGGGTTCCGAAAAAGGACATGGAAAAGGCGAGGGAGAAAGCATCCAAGGACGGTAAACCCTTTAACGAAACGGCCTATATCGAGGGCAAGCATAAACTTGCTCCTGTTGCCAGATACTTGGGGAGTCTTATACATAAATCCGTGGCCTTTGCACCTTCCTGCAAAGGCTCTGAAACTGACGCTGCCGTTTCAGCCCTTCCTGACGGCGGTATTATCATGTTCGAAAATACCAGGTTTCACAAAGAGGAAACCTCCAAGGACGAAAAAGAGAGGGAATCACTGGCAATGGAAATTGCCCGGTACGGCGATATATTCGTCAATGACGCCTTCGGTACAGCTCACCGGGCCCACGCGTCTACCGAAACGCTCGCCCGTTTTCTGCCTGCGGTAGGCGGTTTTCTTATGGAAAAGGAAGTGGAATACCTCGAACCGCTCGTGAGTAATCCTGACAAACCTTTCGTCGCCCTCATCGGCGGAGCAAAGGTTTCTTCAAAAATTGCCGTACTGGAATCCCTGCTCAAGACCTGCTCCTGCCTGGTAATAGGCGGAGGTATGGCTTATACCTTCCTGAAAGCCCAGGGAGCCGGCATCGGCAAGAGCCTGGTGGAGGACGATTTTATAGACACTGCCTTAAACCTCATTGCCCGGGCGAAAGAAAAAAAGGTGGAACTCATTCTCCCGGTCGATCACGTTGTTGCATCGGAGTTCAGCGACAAGGCACAGCCGGAAGCTCTGGACACCAGGGAAATTCCTGACGGGAAAGTCGGCATGGATATCGGTCCTAAAACAATTGCGCTTATCAGGAAG
This sequence comes from Spirochaetales bacterium, assembly GCA_004525155.1. Classification (GTDB taxonomy): domain Bacteria; phylum Spirochaetota; class Spirochaetia; order SPDA01; family SPDA01; genus SPDA01. Next base: position 2,172 of record SPDA01000435.1, on the reverse strand, counting down.
GCTGTGGCCGGCGCGAAGACTCTGGTCTGGAACGGCCCCATGGGGGTTTTTGAGTTCGACAATTTTGCCCATGGCACCCAGGAAGTCGCCATGATGGTGGCGGAATGCACTGGTGTTACCGTGGTGGGCGGCGGCGACAGCGTTGCTGCAGTCAACAAGTTCAAGCTGGCGGATAAAATAGATCATGTTTCAACCGGCGGCGGTGCGTCCCTTGAATTTCTTGAGGGGAAAAAACTCCCGGGCATAACCTGCCTTATGACCAAATAATAATGTATCAAAAGGATTATCCGAAATGAGACAACCATATATCGCGGGAAACTGGAAAATGCATAAAACCATAGCGGAAACCCTGTCAACCATTATGGCCCTGAGGAAGGATCTCGATAAGTCGGGCCATAAGGTTATGATAGCGCCTCCCTTCACCTCGCTGCAGGCTGCCGCGGAAGCGCTGAAAGGTTCTTCCATACTTCTGGGCGCGCAGAATATGGCTGCCGAGGAACAGGGCGCCCATACAGGCGAGATATCGGTACTCATGCTCAAGGATGCCGGCGCCGGGGTCGTCATTCTCGGCCATTCGGAGCGGCGTTCCCTTTACAAGGAAGAAGACTCGCTTATCAATAAGAAGGTCCTCCTGGCCCTTAAGCATGCTTTACCGGTAATCCTCTGCGTAGGGGAAACACTTACACAGAGGGAACAGGGGCAGGTTGAGAAGGTAGTCGGTGAACAGGTAGAAAAAGGACTCGCACAGGTAGGTGCCGAGAACCTGAAGATGGTGACTATAGCCTATGAACCGGTCTGGGCCATTGGAACGGGAAAGAATGCCACACCGGAGGATGCCGATGCCGTTCACGCGTTCATACGGGGTCTCGTCGGAAAACTCTATTCAAAACAGGCAGCCGAAGACCTGATTATCCAGTACGGCGGTTCGGTCAAACCCGACAACGTGAAAGCCCTCATGTCGATGCCGAATATCGACGGCGCCCTTGTCGGCGGCGCATCGCTTAAACCGGAAACATTCGTTCCAATTGTCGAATTTAACAAATAGCAAATAAGGATAAAAATTATGGGTTTAATAGGAATTATACTGCTGGTTCTCTTTGTATTAAGCGCCCTGATTCTTATCATCCTCGTTCTTATGCAGGACGAGCAGGGTGAAGGAATCGGCGGAATATTCGGCGGCGGAAGTTCGTCCGCCTTCGGCTCCAGGGCCGGATCGGTGCTCACCAAGTTCACCTCGATCATGGGAGCCATTTTTCTGTTCTGCTCCTTCGGACTCGCCTGGGTGAATAAAACTACCGATACCGGCGATGTGCTGAGCGCAGCCAACAGGACTACGGCTGAGCAGAGAGCGCCGGCGGAATGGTGGAATGCCGCAGTGGAAGAAGGCGGAGCTCCTGCGGAGGCGCCTGCTCCCTCGGCGGCGGCGGCATCGGATACGGCTCCGCAGGAAACGCCTGCCCCTTCGGATGCAGCTCAATAGGCATTCAGGTTCCGCGGCACAGCTTCTCAGGGTTGTAGGCGGAGCGTCTTTCTGGTAATAATAAAAGTAAGATGGATATATGCGGGTAGGTATTGTTTTTATTTCTGAAAACAAGAGAGATGATCTCCTGGAATTGGCCAAAGGTCTGGCTAAGGGAGTAGAGTCTCAGGGCCATCAGGCCGATATAATTGATGGAACGAGAGATGTCAATACCAAGCTGACAATATATAACTTTCTCGCCGTCGGAACTTCCGCCAATTCCGGCATGGGAGGGAAAATACCGGAAAAAGTGGTCAGATACCTCGCGAGTTCCGGGCATGTAGGCGGTAAGCGATCCTTTGCATTTATAAGTAAATACGGCATGCGCTCATCAAAGACCCTGCTCGCTCTAATGAAGGTGATGGAGCATGAAGGCATGTTTGTAGTGCTGTCGGACATCATAGCCAATTCAGCAGAGGCAGAGGAAATAGGAAAACGGCTCAATATACATACGTGATGACAGAATCCTTCACTGACTATTATGAATTACTCGAAATAAAACCTCAGGCCGGACAGGAATCGATTAAAAAGGCATTCCGGAACAAGGCGAAGAAACTCCACCCCGACCTTAACCGCGGGGAGAGTGTTAACCGCGCACCGCGAAGCGGGTCCGACTCCGCAATGAAACTCCTTCTCAAAGGATATGCCGTCCT
>SPDA01000149.1 GCA_004525155.1 Spirochaetales bacterium | reverse complement strand
GAAAAACCGGATCGCCCACCGGCTTTTCCTCATAGCCGCGAGTTTCTTCTTCTACGGTTACTGGAACTGGCGCTTCACCTTTCTCCTTTTTGCCTGCTGTCTCGGGAATTATGTCTTTTCCATGCTTCTGCAGGCAGCGCGTAAACGGGCATCCGGCTTTATAGACGATGCGGGCTCCATCCAAATAAAGCGCAGCACTCTGGAGATGGCAGTGTTCATTTTTGCCATGGTGTACAATCTCGGCATTCTCGTTTTTTTCAAATATTACCTTTTTTTCACCGTTAACGCGAACAACCTTCTCCTGGCCTTCGGCGCCCAGGGCAGACTGCCGATTCTGCCTGTTGTTCTGCCTGTGGGTATTTCTTTTTTCACCTTCCAGGGAATGAGCTATACCATCGATGTATACAGGCGGAGATATCCCGCCTCCAGGTCCCTTCTGAATGTGCTTCTCTACATCTCCTTCTTTCCCCAGCTTGTGGCGGGCCCCATTGTGCGCGCAGGGGATTTTCTTCCGCAGCTGGACCGTTCGCCTGATCCGCGGAAAATCGAGACGGGCCGCGCGCTTGTGCTTATCATAGGCGGGCTTATTAAAAAGGTATTTATCGCCCAGTACCTCGCTGTTCTTCTGGTGGACCCGGTTTTCGCCGATCCCCTCCGGTATTCATGGCTTGAATGCCTCCTTGGAGTATACGGCTACGCATTTCAGATTTTCTGCGATTTCAGCGCTTATTCCGATATCGCCATAGGCGTGGCGGCCCTCCTGGGATACCATTTCCCGGCCAATTTCAATAAACCCTACAGTGCCGGAAGCATCCAGGATTTCTGGAGACGCTGGCATATCTCCTTATCGACCTGGCTCAAGGATTACTTGTATGTTTCCCTCGGCGGCAGCAGGAAGGGAAAGTTTAAAACCTACAGAACCCTGGGGTTGACCATGATTTTGGGCGGTCTGTGGCATGGAGCCGCCTGGAATTTTATTTTCTGGGGCGCGCTGCACGGCTCCGGGCTCATCGTGGAGCGGCGTTTCAAGGAGGCAGGTGTAAAAAGGCGGAACAGGTCCCGGGAAAACGGCAAGCTGAGCCTTCCGGGGGCCGGTCCGGCAGACTCCGTCCCTCCCGCGAAGGGAATTTTCCGCATTATCCGCATTGTTGCTGTTTTTAATTTTGTCTGTCTCGGCTGGATTTTTTTCCGTTCCTCCTCCTTCAGAATGGCCTGGGATTTTATCAGGACTTTCGGCAACGGAATCGGAACCCTGTCCCTGATAAACCCCCTTGTCATCATGCTTCTTGTCGTCGGTATGGGCATTCATTTTGTTCCAGCCGCCTGGGAGGAAAAGATTCGTTTGTCTTTCGGCAAATTTCACTGGGTATTACAGGCCGCGGTCCTTGTGGTCTTTATTTTTTTCTTGAGCGCCACGTCGCCGGAAGGCGCGGCGCCGTTTATTTATTTTCAGTTCTGACGGTAATCATCAATGAAAAAAAGTTTTTATAACCTGGCGGGAATCATTTTTATAGCTTTTCTTCTGTCCCTTTTCTTAAACGCAAAGGGAATCGGCACCTGGGCTGCCAGGGTCAAGCGTGAACCCTTCAGGAGCATGATGGTTTCGGCATCGATCCCTTTTACCCGGATAGGGGAGATAACCGGGATAACGGCTCCCTGGGCGGCTGTCCGGGAAAGGTTCAGCTCCTGGGTAAAAGGCGTGCCTCCGTCCCCGCCCATACCGCTTTCGAAAGGCAGCCGGACGTATCCGGTCTTTCTGGAAAGGTATTACCGAATTCTGCGGGGCGATGCTCCCAAACCGAAAACCGTTTTTTCCGACCTCCGTCCCCTCGAAATACTCGTCGCCGGGGATTCCCTTGCCTGGCTCCATATTCCAGCCATGCTTATCAAGGAATTCAAGGATAACCCCGCTGTCCGGATAACCTCGGTTTCCAAGATCTCAAGCAACTTTTCGGACCCGAGCTATTTCGACTGGCACCCGGGGATAACCAATCTGTACAATGAAAAAATTGAAAAGGACGGCAAGAGGTATGACTGCCTGATCATGATTATCGGGGCCAACGACGCTCAGGCAATTTACATGGACGGTGCAGGGTACCCCTTTGATTCCCCTGCCTGGCATAAAGAGTTTGAAAACCGCGTCCGGCGGTACGTGGATATAATCACGCCGAAATTCAGGAAGATATACTGGGTAGCCATTCCGCCCATGCGGAAAGAGGGTTATAAAGACAGGATGGTGACGGTGAACGGGCTCTATGAACGTATCTGCGCTGATTATCCGTCGATAACCTATGTGCAGGTGAAGGACCTGCTGGGTAATGAAAACGGGCTATATGTGGACGCGAAGATTATCGACGGCAGGCAGCAGGTCATACGCTCCGTGGACGGCATTCACTACGACTATGCCGGAGGCCAGCTGGTCGCGGGACGGATAGAGGGACTCATCGAGCGGGATTTTGAATTCATCCATGGACGTTAACTGCCGCAGTGCCTGTCGATAATTCCGTTCAGCCGCTGCCTGTAATACTGGAAATTTTCCCAGGTGCAGTCCGGGGTAACAAAGTGATCGACATGGGGAATGTATCTGCCTTTGTCAAGCATTGCCTCGGTTATGGCGAGTACCGCGTCAATAGCCTCCCGTGGCGAATTCCCGAACAGTACCCGTTTGTCGAACCCTCCGATCAGCTGAAATTCCGGAAAAGCCTCCCTTATGCGTAATAAATCGTTGCCCGCGGCCCTTTCCATGGGATACATGCCCGTGACGCCTGTTTCCGCAATCAGGGGAATTAATTCCTCCACAAAACCGTCGCTGTCCGTAAGAATGATGTCCACTCCGCGGGCTTTGGCGAAGTTCACCATGGCCTTGTACCGGGGACGGAGGAACTCGGTAAAGTGCGCCGGCGAGATGAGCGACCCCTGTTTGCCCGCCATATCCTCCCAGATGAGCAAGCAGTCAACGTCGATGTCTTCAAGAATACGGCCGTAATAGGCAGTAAGAAACAGCAAGTATGTATCGCAGATGTCATGAATCAGCTCCGGTTCGTCATACAGGGCCAGGAGATAATTGGTAACACCCATAATCTGCCTGGGAAAACCGAGGAACCCGCCGTTTGTCCCTCCCAGGCGTATGGGGAAATCCCTGTTTTTAAGGGAAGCTGCAAGGCTTTTCCATCCCGGGGGAAGACGGGCTTCGACGGTTTCCTCGCCGTAATGGCGCTTGTATTCGTTCCAGGTTGCCCAGTCTTTTACCGGATTATCGAGTTCCAGCGGCAGGCTCCTCATGTTCACATCATTTTTGCACAGTACGCCGTAGGAATCCCTGTATACGATATGGGTTTCGTTTTTTTCTATTATTTCAGTTTTAAACCGGGGACTGTAATCACAGGGGAATTTGGTCAGGTACCAGTCCAGGCCGAAAACAGGCTGCACATTTACGTCTCCCGCTTTTTCCATGCGGCCGAAAATATTTTTGTTTGCCATAACGGCTTCGCCGTCCGGGATGGACTCCGGGATCGGCGATATTTCCTTAAGACCTTCCCCAAGCCAGCGGCGGACAGTGCCGGCCCAGTAACCGAACTCGACTTTGGGTACCTGGGGCCTGCCGCCGCCGGGCATTGTGCCTCCGGCTTTTGTCCTCATGGCGGCGAGGAATTTTTCCCTGCTGTTCATCCCGTTATTTAAATATCAGGTCGGAGATGAGGTTCATATTGTCGGCGAAATGGTAGCCCGCCAGGTTTTTGTCGATTTCATCCTTGTGTTCCGTCAGTCTGTCGGCCATGGCTTTATATTTCCGGACCATTTTGACCGCCAGCTCGAAAGATTTTTTACGATCATCCCTGCCGGCGATGATGTCGATTGAACACCAGCCCTTATAATCGGTTTTATTGAGATAATAAAAGAATTCAAGCAGTTCGAAAAAATTGATGGTGCCGAAAATCATGTCCGGATCGGAATCCTTGTAATTTTCATTCAGGTGGATTTGTCCGAGTTTGCCGTGGCTGTCCAGGAGAGTTATCGCTTCCGCCACATTCTCCTGGGCCTGGAGGGAATGGCCTACGTCCACGACGCCGAGCACGTTGGGAAGGTTTATGTCATTCAGCAGCGCAAGGCATTTTCCGACAGTGTTGACGTATTGTTTCTGCCTGGGGTCCTTGGCTTTGTATTCGACAGCTATTCTCACGGATTTATCGTACTCGCCGATGGTGCGGATGCTTTCCACAAGACGCTTCCACCCGTCCTTATAATTGACCTGAAAAGGATAGTCGAAGCCGTCATGGGCCGGCCATAAAAGGACGCTCTCTCCCCCGCAGGCCTTGCAGTAATCGATGGCTCTTTTAAACAGCGCTATATTCTCCTCCCTGACCGCTTTTTCGGTCGTGCAGAAGGCGCCGTGCTTCCACTTCCTGTCGCTCCAGTTTTCGACGACAACGCTGGAGAGCTTCAGGTTGTAATCGGCGAGCTTTTTCTTAAGCTTTTCCGGGTCTTCGGGCAGTCCCGGTGTCGGCGGATAAAACACCATGAGGCCGTCAAAGCCGGGTGTTTTGGACATGATGGAAAGCTGTTCCTCGAGAGGCATGGGATCGAAATATCCGTTTGGCACGTAACGTTCGCCGAAGGTGCCGAGACACCATAAATGTGCATCCACATTGAATTCCATAATTTCCTCCTTGCGTGATAGCCAGAAAAACGTTTGTCTGGAGGAAGTATAAACCTGCGGACTTAATTCTGTCAAATTAATAATTAATCCGGATTCGTCAGAAGGTTTAGCAAAGTTTTTCTGCTCCCGGGCCGGGTAAAATGATATATTCTAGCGTGTGCATATATGCTGCAGGGGGTTTCCCGGCAGAAAAGATGCAGAGGAGGCGAAGTTTATGAGAATAGAATATTTCCGCGCGATGTGGGGAATGGAACAGCCGTCCCTCGAAGCTAATCTTACGATGATAAAAGAGGGCGGGTTCGACGGAGTGGAAATGGGCGTGCCTGCTGATAATGCGGAGCGGAGGGAACTGCGCTCCCTCCTGGATGAATTGAGCCTGGATCTGATCGCTCAGCAATGGACTATCGGCGCTTCGCCGGAGGAGCATGCCCGGAGTTTTGAAGAACAGTACCGCAGGGGCGAGGAGTGTAGTCCTCTCTTCATCAATTCCCACACTGGTAAGGATTATTATTCCACGGAGGAGAATCTGACGGTTTTCCGGAAGGTTCAGGAACTTGAAGAGAAAACCGGCCTTCAGGTGATGCACGAAATCCACCGGGGCAGGGCGACTTTCTCCGTTATGGCGACGATGGCCCTGATTGAGGCGATGCCGGACATTAAACTGACCGCTGATTTTTCCCACTGGTGCTGCGTGCACGAATCGCTTTTGAAGGACCAGGCGGCATCGGTCGAGAGGGCGATTAAAAGGAGCTTTCACCTGCACGCCCGGGTAGGCTATGCGGAAGGGCCGCAGGTCACCGACCCCCGGGCGCCGGAGTGGCGGGAGGAGGTCGAGACCCATATCGGCTGGTGGAAGAAGATCGCGGCGCATCAGCAGAAGGAAGGGCGCAAAGTTCTGACCATCTGTCCCGAGTTCGGGCCGCCCGGGTACCAGGTGACCTTGCCCTACACCAGGCAGCCCCTGGTCAATCTGTGGGAAGTCAACTGCTACATGAAGGATCTGCTTAAGGAGCGGCTTGGATAAAAGGGTTGGCGCACTGCCAGCCGGTTCTGCCTGAATTTCTAAAGTGTTCCAGCCTGCGGATCGAAAGCTCGGCGTAGAGCGGGTCCAGATCGAAGGTGACGCAGCGCCGGCCCAGTTTTTCACAGGCCAGGAGGGTTGTGCCGGCATGGGCAAAGAAATCCGCTACCAGTTCGGCGGGG
>SPDA01000024.1 GCA_004525155.1 Spirochaetales bacterium | reverse complement strand
GCGTTTCCGGAAACCAAGGCTTCCACGGAATCCGCCCTGCAGACGGCCCTCGCCCTTCAGAAACAGTATGAAAGGCAGGTTTCCCTTTTTCTGCGGGACGCGCGCGTTTCTGCCCTTCATATTGAAAAACTCTATGCCGCGGCGCGGGATGCGGGCGTGGCTGTAGTCAAATACGAAGGGAAACCGGAAATTGCCGAAACTGACGAGGGTCTTGCCATCCGCTGCCGCGACAGTATCCTGGGTGCCGTCATTAGCCTGACCTGCGACGTGGCGGGAATAAGCACCCAGGGGCTTGAAACCGGGACAGACAGGGACCTGCTCCGCATCACGGGTGTTACGGCCGACAGCCTGGGTCAGGCCCAGGAGAACAACATCCACCTTCTTCCCGTGGGGACAAACCTTCCCGGTATCGCGGCCGTCGGCGCCTGCAGGGGCACCCATTATCTGCCGCAGATTACGGATGAGACTGCCGCTGCCGTTCTATACCTGGAAGGTCTTTTAGGCGGGCCGGTTATCCGGATAGAGTCTTCCCAGGCCCGGGTGGATCCGGAGAAATGCGTACTCTGCCTTACCTGCGTACGCAGCTGCCCCTTCAGGGCCATGCGCGTGAACAGGGAGAAGGGGGTCGCGGAAAGCCTGGCCCATGTCTGCAAACGATGCGGTATCTGCGCCGGCGAGTGTCCGGCAAAGGCCATCGAGCTTCCGGTATATCCGGACAAGGCTCTTTTATTTCAGGCGGTTTAAGGGGTAGGCAGTGGAAGAAAAAAAACTGGTTGTTTTCTGTTGTGAAAATTCCTCCCTTGTAAGCGCCCGGGCCCTTCAGTATGACGATGAAAAAGGGGAATTGTTCGGGGCAGTGAGGATTGTTCCTCTTCCCTGTTCAGGAAAGATTGAAATGGGAATAATTCTCAAAGCCCTGGAAGAGGGAGCGCCGGGAGTTCTGGTGCTCGGCTGCCCCGTGGATAACTGCAAGTTTTTCCGGGGAATGTCCGTGCCGGGAAGCGCGTTGGACAGGTGAAAATGCTGCTTTCCGCGGCAGGGATCGATCCGGGCCGGGTACGCATGGATTACCTCTCATCCGTCGACCCTCATAAATTCGAAAGATTCGTGGCAGAAATGCTCGACAGTGTAAGGAGTTTTGCGTGATAACCGCTGTTCAGAAACCTTTCAATGAAATATTCGAAAGCGTAAAGGAATACGGCAGCCTCCTCGTTCTCGGCTGCGGCACCTGCGTAACCGTTTGCATGGCCGGAGGAGAAAAGGAAGTGGGTATCCTTTCTTCCGTTCTTCGGCTGGCCCACAAAAACGGAGGAACGGCCGCGGACATAACGGAAGATACGATTGAACGCCAGTGCGACAGGGAGTTTTTCGACGACGTGCGGGAAAAAATAGAAAAAGCGGACGCCGTTCTTTCCCTTGCCTGCGGTGTCGGAGTCCAATACTTAAGCGAACTGTTCGAGGGCAAGCGCGTCATCCCCGGGCTTGATACGAAGTTCTACGGCACCACCCTCGAGCAGGGGGTCTGGTCCGAGCGCTGCGCAGGCTGCGGCAGCTGCGTGCTGGGGAAATTCGGCGGCATCTGCCCCGTGGCGCGCTGTTCCAAGAGCCTTCTGAACGGACCCTGCGGCGGTTCCCAGGACGGCAAGTGCGAGGTCGACCCGGCGGATCTGGACTGCGGGTGGCAGCTCATCTACGACCGCATGAAGCTGCTCGGCATACTCGAAAGGCTCGAAGAGAATGAACCGATTAAGGACTGGAGCACCGGCAGGGACGGCGGCCCCGGAAAGATAATCAGGGAAGATATGCGGCTATGAGTATAAAGGAAAACACCGACCTTAAGGCCGAAGGCCTTAAGGCAGGCAGCAACCTGGAAAAGGTGCTTACGGCAGGCAAGTTTGCGGTGACCTCGGAACTGGGGCCGCCGAAAAGCGCGGACACGGCGGTTATCGGGGAGAAAGCGCGCCATCTCAAAGGTATGGTGGACGCGGTTAACATTACAGACAATCAGACGGCCATCGTGAGGATGTCCTCCATCGCGGCGGGCGTACTCGCCATGCAGCACGGTCTCGAACCCGTTATCCAGATAACCTGCAGGGACAGGAACAGGATTGCCATGCAGAGCGACATCCTTGGCGCCTATGCCCTTGGCCTCAAAAATATTCTCTGCCTCACCGGCGACCACCAGAAATTCGGAAATCACAGTGCCAGCAAGAATGTGTACGACATGGATTCAATCCAGCTCATCGACATGCTTAAAACGATGCGGGACAGCAAACTGTTTCAGTGCGGCGAAGAAATCCGCAACGGCAAGAATGCCCCGATTTCGGAGCCGAGGGTATACATCGGCGCCGCCGCGAACCCCTTCGGAGATCCCTTCGAGTTCCGGGTCATACGGCTTTTAAAGAAGTTCAAGGCAGGGGCCGATTTTGTCCAGACCCAGTGCATCTACGACATGAAAAGGTTCGAAGCGTGGATGAAGATGGTGAGGGAGAGGGAGCTGCACAAAAAGATAAAGATTCTCGCGGGTATAACGCCGCTTAAATCCGTCGGTATGGCAAAGTACATGCGCGACAGCGTGGCGGGCCTCACGGTGCCGGATGATTACATAGAACGGCTCTCCAGGGTACCCAAGGAAAAACAGGCGGACGAAGGAATCGCCATCTGCGTGGAGCAGATTAAGCGGTTCCAGGATATGGAAGGAATAGCGGGAATTCATCTTATGGCGATCGAGTGGGAACACAGAGTGCCGGAAATTATTGAACGCGCGGGACTGCTGCCCCGCCCGGCGGTATAGAAACGGGAGACGCATATGGAAACATTGATAATAAATGATTCACTCGATGTGAATTTCAAATACGATCTCGCGAAGATGCCCGGCGGCAGCCACATCAAGAAATGTTTTGCCTGCGGCACCTGTACCGCCGGGTGCCCGGCGTTTCACGCGAAGCATGACTACAACCCCAGGAAGATGATCCGGATGATCCTCATGGGTATGAAGGAGGAACTGCTCAAGTCGCCTCTCATCTGGTACTGCCAGCAGTGCTACGCCTGCTCCGCCAACTGTCCGCAGGACGTGGATTTTTCGCACATTGTCATGACCCTGCGGTACATGGCCGTAGGTGAAGGGTTTGCCCCGGCTGCGCTTATCGGCAAGGTGGAATCCCTCGGTATGGCGGCCAACGAGTTCCGGAGGAACTGCGTAAGTCTGCTTCTTGAGCAGGAAGGCGTGACGGACGGCGCCATCCGCAAACAGGTGGAAGAGACCATAACAATGGCTGATCCCGAGGTGTTCCGGGCACGGTCCGCTGAAACAAGGTCTGCAGGGTAAGGCGGGGCATCATGCAGAACAGCGGAACTGAAAACGTCAAAACGGAAGGCAAAGTCGGAAGCGTTCTGGTAGTGGGCGCCGGTATTGCCGGAGTGCAGGCTTCCCTCGATCTCGCGGACAGCGGTTTCAAGGTCATACTGGTCGAGCAGAAACCCGCTATCGGTGGAATCATGGCCCAGTTGGACAAAACCTTCCCGACGAACGACTGCTCCATGTGCATTGTGTCCCCGAAACTGGTGGACTGTTCCCGTCATCACAACATCAAGCTCTACGCTTACTCCGAGGTCGAAGGCATAACGGGTACGCCTGGAAACTACACCGTGCGCCTTAAAAAAAAGGCAAGGTTCGTGGAAGAACACAAGTGCACAGGCTGCGCCGAATGCGCCAAGCACTGTCCCGTGACGAGACCCAACGAATTCGACGAGCGGCTCGCGCCCCGTCAGGCGATTTACCGTCCCTTTCCCCAGGCCACGCCGAACGTGTTCGTCGTCGAAAAGCGGGCAACCTCTCCCTGTACCCTAGCCTGTCCCGCCGGCTGCAACGCACACGGTTATGTGGCCCTGATAAGGGCTAAAAAGTTCAAGGAGGCCCTGGCCCTGGTGAGGGAAAAGATCCCGCTTCCCGGCGTATGCGGCAGGGTCTGCGGGTTCTGCGAGGACGCCTGCAACCGTGAAAAAATCGACGACCCCATCCGGATAAGGGCGCTCAAGCGCTATATAGCCGATTACGAAATAAACAACAAGGAAGAGGAAGACTGGATAAGCGGGGTCCTGCGGGAAAAGAAGGCGGCGGGCCCTTTAAAGGAAAAAGTCGCCGTTATAGGCAGCGGACCGGCAGGCCTGACCGCCGCCCACGATCTCGCGAGGCTCAATTTTCAGGTCACGATTTTCGAAGCCCGGCAGGTTACCGGAGGAATGCTCAGGATAGGCATTCCCGGATACCGGCTTCCCGACGACATTCTCGATTACGAGATAGACCTTATCAAAAAACTCGGCGTGGAAATCAGACTTGCCTCCCCCCTGGGTAAAAAACTGACCCTAAAGAACCTCAAGGACCAGGGATTCAAGGCTGTTTTTCTTGCTGTGGGCAAACACGGAAGCCGCCGCATGGCCATTGAAGGGGAGGACCTTTCCGGCGTCATTCCGGGGGTTGCTTTCCTGCGGGATGTGTACGGGGACAAGGACAAGGCCGCCCTGGTCACGGGTAAGAAAGTTGCCGTCATAGGCGGCGGCAACACGGCGATAGACGCGGTCCGTTCGGCTCTCCGCATGGGGGCGAAGGAAGCCTTTATCGTCTACCGGCGCACACGGGAGGAGATGCCCGTTAACCCGGAAGAGATCGAGGCTGCCGAGGAAGAGGGCATTAAAATCCATTACCTGCTGGCGCCGGAAAAGATTACCCCGGCGGAAGGCAAGGCTGCCGGCGGCACGATCGCCGGTAAACCCGGTACCGTGGATAAACTTGTGTGTACCCGCATGAAACTTGGCGGATTCGACGCATCCGGAAGAAGGCGGCCAGTGCCTGTGCCCGGCAGCCAGGTGGTGTTTGAGGTGGACATCGTCATCCCCGCCCTGGGTCAGGAAATAGATTTTTCCATGATCGGAGACGCTCTTAACGATGTGGCAATTGAGCGGGACCTAATCAAGGTGGATCCGGTAACCCTTGCCACCAATCTGGATGGTGTTTTTTCCGGCGGAGACGCTTCCGGAAGCGAAGGCCTGGTGGTACATGCCATAGCCCACGGTCACGAAGCCGCTGTTTCCATAGACAGGTACCTCAGGGGCGAGGACGTGAAGGCCGGCAGAAAGATGGCGCCCATGAACGCCGCCTCCGTTCCGGACAGGATAATCCCGAAAAATCCTTCCAGGCACCTGCCTCTCATGGATCCGGACAAACGCGCCGGGGATTTTTCGGAAGCTGAATTCTGCTTTTCCGAGGAGCAGGCTGTCGAAGAGGCATCACGGTGTCTCGACTGCGGCGTTTGCTGCAACTGCTACCAGTGCGTCATTGCCTGCGAGGCCAAGGCGGTCAATCACAACCAGAAGGATGTTATCGAAGAGATTGAAGTCGGATCCGTGATCCTGACCCCGGGCTGTGAGCTTTCCAACGAGAAAGCATGGCAAAACCTCGGTTACGATACGTATCCGAACGTTATTACGAGCCTTCAGTTTGAACGAACCTTAAGCGCCTCCGGGCCCTTCGGCGGGCACATCCAGCGCCCCTCGGACGGCGGTGAGCCGAAGCACCTTGCTTTTATCCAGTGTGTCGGATCCAGGGACAAAGACCATCCTTACTGTTCCTCGGTCTGCTGCATGTACGCGCTCAAGGAAGCGATAATCGCCAAGGAGCATGATCCGGAGATAGAGTGCGAAATTTTCTACATGGATATCCGCGCCTACGGCAAGGGTTTCGATGCCTATTTTGAACGGGCCAAGGAGCTGGGCATACGGTTTACGCGGTGCCGCCCGCTTAAAATAGAGCAGGTGGAACCGGCAAAGAACCTCCGCGTGGGATACGTCGACGAAAAGGACGGGACCTACAGGACCCGGGAATTCAACCTGGTCATACTTTCCGCCGGCTTCAAACCCCAGGAAAAGGTGCAGGATATCGCGGACATCTACGATATCAACCTGACGAGCAGCAATTTCGCGGAAACCCTGCCCTTCAACCCCGTCGGCACGTCGCGGAGAGGCGTGTTTGTGAGCGGCCCCTTTGCCCAGCCGAAGGATATTCCGGAAACGGTAATGGAAGCCTCCAGCGCCGCGGCCAATGCCATGGTCGAACTGGCGGAGGTGCGGGGTACGGAAGTGGAGGTCTATGAACTTCCCCCGGAAAGGGACATCAGGGGCGAGGCCCCGCGGGTCGGCGTGTTCGTCTGCCACTGCGGCAAGAACATCGGCGGCGTGGTGGATGTCCCGTCAGTGGCGGAATACGCCAAGGGTCTGCCGAACGTTGTGTACGCGGCGGATAACCTGTACACCTGTTCCTCGGACACGCAGGAAATCATCAAGGAGCGGATTAAGGAATACGGCCTTAACCGCGTTATAGTGGCGTCCTGTTCACCAAGGACCCATGAACCGCTTTTCCAGCAGACAATACGGGAGGCGGGCCTGAATCCGTATCTGTTCGAAATGGCCAACATTCGTGACCAGTGTTCCTGGGTGCACATGCAGGAGCATGAGGCTGCGACGGATAAATCCATGGACCTGGTGAGAATGGCCGTGGCCAAGGCAAACCTCATCGAACCTCTGCAGTCGATTCCTTTAAAGGTAACCCAGAAAGCGATGGTGGTCGGCGGCGGTGTATCAGGCATGACCTGCGCCCTTTCTCTGGCGAAGCAGGGGTACCCCGTGTTCCTCGTTGAAAAAACCGGAAGCCTCGGCGGCAACGCGCTCAAGCACGATCGTTCTCTTGAAGGACACGACGTAAAAGCCTTTGTGTACGATCTGGTAAGCCAGGTGGAATCCCACCAGAACATCACGGTCTATAAAAACGCGGCCCTTGCCGCAGTAGACGGGTTTGTAGGAAATTTTGCCTCCACTCTGCGATCGGCGGGGAACGGTTCCGCCGCTTCCGAGGTTAAACTCGAGCACGGGGTGGCCGTCATTGCCACCGGCGGTTCTGAAAGCAGGCCGGCCGAGTACCTCTATGGATCAAACCCCAGGGTGATAACACTCCTGGAACTTGGCGAATCCTTTACAAAAGGCGGTTTCAAGGCGCCTGGTACCGCTGTCTTCATACAGTGCGTAGGTTCCAGGGAACCGGATCATCCTTACTGCAGCAGGGTCTGCTGTACCGGGGCCGTAAAACAGGCCATAAGGATGAAAAAGGAAAATCCTGCCGCGAAGATTTTTGTGCTCTACCGGGAAATCCGGACTTACGGATTCAGGGAGGAGTATTACGAACTGGCAAGAGAGCTGGGCATAATGTTCATACGTTACGATGTGGATAAAAAGCCCGAAGTTTCCGCCAGCGGGGAGGACCTGACCGTCCGCGTGGAGGATCCCGTACTGATGAAGGAACTCGAAATACATCCGGACCTCCTGGTCTTAAGCTCGAGGATAGACCCGAACCCCGACAATGAACGGCTCTCGCAGTTTTTCAAGGTGCCCCTGAACGCGGAAAAATTTTTTCTCGAGGCCCATGTAAAACTCCGGCCCGTGGAGTTCGCCACGGACGGCGTCTTCTTGTGCGGCCTGGCGCATTATCCCAAGGACCTGAACGAGGCGGTTTCCCAGGGCATGGCGGCTTCCGGAAAGGCGGCAGCCATTCTCTACAAGGACAGCATCGATTCCGCCGGTAAGATCGCGTATGTCAATGAGAACCGCTGTGTGGGATGCCAGGCCTGCATATCCGTGTGCCCCTACAACGCCATCACCATGGACGAGGACCGGGGCGTGGCAAACATCAACGAGGCCGTGTGCAAAGGATGCGGGGCCTGTACGGCGACATGCAGGAGTTCGGCCATCAACCTGAAAGGGTTCAAGGACGAGCAGATACTGAAAATATTGAGTGCGGTGTAGCAATGGAAGTGAAAGACAAGACAGCGGAAACAAGTAAGGCAGCAGGCGCCTCAGGACAGGCCGGCATGCCTGCGGCGGCGCAAAGCACCGCCGGATCTTCGACACGAAGCGGCGAAGATTGGGAGCCCAAAATAGTGGCCTTCCTGTGCAACTGGTGCTCCTATGCCGGGGCGGACCTGGCCGGGGTAAGCAGGATGCAGTACGGCCCGAACATCAGGATAATCAGGGTGCCCTGTTCCGGACGGATCAATCCACTCTTTATAGTGAAAGCCCTGCAGAACGGCGCGGACGGCGTGCTTATTTCCGGCTGCCACCCGGGGGACTGCCACTATATAAGCGGCAATCTGATTGCCAGGCGCAAGTTCGCGCTGGTCAAGCGCTTTCTCTTCTTCCTCGGCGTGGAGCCGGAGCGCGTGCAGTTTTCCTGGGTGTCCGCCTCCGAAGGCGGCAGGTTCGCGGGCCTGGTAAACAAGGTGATAAGCGACGTTAAAAGAGTGGGACCTTCGGGGAAACTCGCGAAAAGGCTGATGAAGGTATGACAGAAACAGTTGACCGTATAAAAACGCTGGCCCGGGAGCTGTTAACGGGCGGCAAGGTGGATGTTTTTATAGGCTACCAGGACGCTTCCGTTCCCCTCGCTTCCCGTCCCCTGCTTATCCCGGCGAAAAAGACCGCTGAAGGGGATGCCGATATCATCGACAGGCTGACATGGAATTCCTTCTGCTCGAATAATCTGGCGGTATTTCTGCCGAAATACTTCGAAAACGCGCCCTTCAGGAAATCGAAAGATCCCGTAAAAAAGACGAATGTGGGGATAGTCGCGAAAGCCTGTGACCTGCGTTCCATTGTGGCCCTTTCGAAGGAGCGGCACGCGCCTGTGGAAAACGTCATCACCATCGGTGTGCCCTGTATGGGCAAATACGACAGGCGCAAAATCGAAACGGCCATGAAAGCGGCGGGTTTTGACTTCAGCGATATCGACCGGTACGAAGAACAGAACGAAGAGGCGGCGGACGGGCAGGTCGCCATCCACCTCAAATCCGGGAAGAGCCTCGTTTTTTCCAGGGAGAAAATGCTCCAGGACGCATGCGCGGAATGCAGGTTTCCCATGCCTGAAGGAACCACCCACCTGCTCGAGGGAAAGGCGAGAAACCCGGGCGACGGCGGCTACGGAAGGATCGAAGACTTCGAAAAGCTTCCCCTGGAGGAACGCTGGGCATATTTCAGCGGGGAGATGGAGAAATGCATCCGCTGCAATGCCTGCAGGCAGGCCTGTCCCACCTGCTACTGCAAGGAATGTTTCGCGGAGATGACGGATCTTAAATGGATTGGCGTGAGTACGGATTTAAGCGACGCCATGATATTTCACATAATAAGAATTTTCCATCAGTCGGGCCGCTGTATCGAGTGCGATGCCTGTTACAGGGCCTGTCCCATGGGGGTGGATCTGCGGATGTTTACGAGGAAGATGGTCAAGGACACGGAGACCCTTTTCAAATATCTGCCCGTGTTTTCACGGGAGGAAACGCCGCCAATGTCGACTTTCAGGGAAGGGGACACGGAAGAATTTATAACTGAGCCTTAGGCTCAAGTCGCGAACCATAGGAAGGAATATGGCTGTGGATATGGGAATTATTACGAAAGACAACCTTGGCAAACTCCTCGGGGACCTGTCAAAGACCCGTGACGTATACGCGCCGGCTCCCGGCCCGGGAACCGGCAGGGAAGGCATGGAATACAGGTCTTTCGCGTCGGGCGGAAAACTTGACTTTGCCTACCCGAGTACCAGACTTTCGTCCAAGGGTATCCTCTTTCCACAGCGCGAGGTGCTGTTATTCTTCAAGGTTGCCGAGCAGCAAGGCGCGCCCCCGCCGGATCGTGAGATTATCATCTTTGGTTTACGGCCCTGCGACGCGAAAGCTTTCACGTTTCTCGATACGGTTTTCGGCGGGTCTGATGACACAAAGGGTAATCCCCTGTACCGGAAATTCCTTGACCCCTATTATGCGGAGAGGCGGAAGAGAACGCTTTTTATTAGCCTCGCCTGCAACGAGCCTCCCTATGCATGTTTCTGCACCTCCGTCGGCGGCAGCCCCTTCGGCACGGAAGGCGCCGATATAACCGCCGTGGAGCTGGGCGATACACGTTCGGAAAAAGGCAGGCTGCTGCTTACGGCCCGAACGGCTCCGGGAAAAGATTTCCTCGAAGCGAACAAATCTTCCTTCGGGTCGCCCGCTGCGCCGGACACCGCCATGAATGACACCCTGAAAAAGAAGGCGGAAGCATCCCTCAAGGTTCTTCCTGTCGCCGAGGTGAAGAAAAAACTCGACGAATCCTTCGACGACGAGGCCTGGGAGGCGGTAACCGTCAATTGTCTGGGCTGCGGCGTGTGTACCTACGTTTGCCCCACCTGCCACTGTTTCGACATTACCGACGAAACGGGCAATGACGGCAGCGGCGTTCGCCTGCGTACCTGGGACTCCTGCCAGTATCCGCTGTTCACGAAACACGCGTCGGGGCATAACCCCAGGGTCAGCAAGAAGCAGCGGATGAGGCAGCGGACAATGCATAAATTTTCCTACACCGTGGAAACAGCGGGCATGGTGTCCTGTGTCGGCTGCGGCCGCTGCGTAAGGTATTGTCCCGTTAACCTCGATATTCGGGAATCCGTATTATCATTCGCACAATCATGAATCTGGAGCCTGTATGAATAATCCGTACCTGCCTTATCCTGTGATACTGGAAGACGTGATAATCGAAAACAAAGCCAGGGACCTGAAAACTTTCAAGCTGGCGTTTGAAAAGGAAGAGGATAGAAAAGCGTTCTCCTACATGCCCGGACAGTTCGCGGAAGTTTCGGTTCTCGGCATGGGAGAATCTCCTTTCGGCATTGCCTCCTCCCCGACGGAGCAGGACTATATCATGTTCACCGTTAAATTGACGGGAAGCGTCACACAGGAACTGCACAGCTCGAGCCCCGGCAGAAAGCTGGGCGTACGCGGCCCTATGGGCGGCAGTTTTCCCTGGGACAGGCTGGCGGGTAAGAACCTCGTAATAGCCTCCGGCGGTTTTGCCTTTACCACCCTGCGGTCCGCAATCACCTACATGCTTCACCCGGACAACCGCAGCAAATTTGGAGATATTACCGTGGTTTACGGGGCCCG
>SPDA01000186.1 GCA_004525155.1 Spirochaetales bacterium | reverse complement strand
GGAATAAAGGAGGGGTCGATGGATGTGCACAATTCAAGCCGCTCTTTCGACAGATCGTGCATGATGACGGCACCGGCGCCGGAAATTTTCGCAAGCTTTGCGTGCATGAGGCCGATTGGCCCGGCGCCTACGATAAGCACCACATCCCCCGGATGGACCTGGTATTTTTCGTAGGCATTGTATACGCAGGAAAAGGGTTCCGCCAGCGCCGCTTCGGCAAAGGAAACATCCCCGAGCTCGACGATATTCCCCTGGCGGATGGTGTCGCCGGGCAGCTTGACGTACTCCGCGAAGGCCCCGGGAATACTGATGCCGAAAGCATAATAATCGGCGCACTGCTGGGTGTTCCCGCTCACGCAGCGGTCGCACACGCCGCAGCCCATGTTGGGCGCCACAGCCACCCGCATGCCTTCACGGTAAGCTTTGACGTTTTTACCGGCCTTCTCGATTATCCCCGCGAATTCATGACCCAGGATGAGGGGATTCGACTCGCCGGCATTCTTCGCGCCGTTTTTGAACATGCGGATATCGGTACCGCAGAGCAGGGCAGCCTTGACCTTTAACAGTATCTCGTCCTCCGCAATCTGCGGAACCGGTATATCTTCTATCCTTAAATATTCTTTTCCGTACAAAAGTGCAGCTTTCATTATCTATTCCTCCATCAGGATTATGGGCTTTTTTTCGATGATGGATGCATTGCCGGCATTCACGACCTTGACTGCCATCTTTCCGTCAACCCCGGTCACACAGGGTTCCGAATCCTCGAGAATGCACCGGATGAATCCTTCATCTTCGGCGCGGTAGGCTTCGGAAAACAGGGTCCGCCAGCTCTTCACGAACTGACTGTCCATACTTCCCCGGCTGCTGCAGACGGTAACGGCGTTCTCCGCCGTATGACCGATAAACATGATGCCGTCAGTGCCGAGAACCTCGGTACGCGCGTCATAACCGTATTTGACTGATACGGCGCCGTCAATGGAACCCTGCATACCGTTTTTAAAACGCGCGTTCATGAGCACGTTATCGTAAAAATCAGGATAATCGGGCAGGGCTTCGGGGCAGCGGTAATTGCCCGCAACGGCATAGACTTCGGCGAATTCACTGCCGGTAAACCAGCGCAGGGTGTCGATGTCATGGCTGTTGACTTCCGCCAGGGGACCGTTGCTCTTCCTGATGTCGTACATCCAGGGCTGGGGAACACTCGGCCCATGGGTAAGGGATTTGACCAGCACCACCCGTCCGATATCCCCCCGGTCTATCCTTTCCTTTGCAGTGCGGAAACTTTTGTCGAACCTGCGCATAAAGCCAATCTGAAGCTTGACCTTGTGCTTCGCACAGGCCTCTATCATGTCCCGGCATTCCTCTGCGTTCATGGCCATGGGCTTTTCCCAGAGGACATGCTTTCCTGCAGCCGCGGCAGCCAGCACGATTTCCCTGTGAAACACGGTCGGCGTAACGACCACCACCGCATCCACCCTTTTGTCTTCGAGCGCTCTCCTGTAATCGAGGTAATACGTGTCAATTTCAAGTTCTTCGGCCGCTTTTTTAGCGGCCTCCTCCACCGGATCCGCCACCGCGACGATTCCTGCAAAGGAAATGCCGGATGCGAAATTCCGGGCGTGGATCATCCCTGCCCTTCCGGAACCGATGACACAGATGCCGATTCTCGAGCCTTTCATTTATTATCACTCCGGTTTGTTGGTTTTTATTATTTACTTTCACATTATATCGGATTATTACTTCAGTCAAGTCATTTGTTATTGTAATGCGGGTGATTTTAGTGTCACTTCCGAAGTTTTACGGTCCCCGCGGCAATCTGTTTATTGCCAATCCGGCCTTTTACCGCTTCTCCTTAAGGAAGGCCTCCGTCTTTTCCGCTATCTGGGCTGCCGTAAAACCGAACCGGTGCATCAGGTATTCCTGGTCTCCCACTTCGCCGAACTCATCATTCACACCGAGGCGCTTCAGGAACGTCGGCAGGTTCTCGGACAGCACCTCCGCGACCGCGGAACCGAGGCCGTTCAGAATCTGGTGATTTTCGCAGGTGACAATCGCCCCTGTTTTTTCCGCGTATTTGAGGACGGTATCCTTGTCCAGGGGCTTTAGCGTATGCATGTCAATAACAGCCGCGGAAATTCCCCTGCCTTTAAGAATCGCCGCGGCCTTTACGCATTCCGGCACGATGAGGAAACCCGCGCAGATTATTGCAGCATCCGTACCGTCGGCAAGTATCTTCGCCCTGCCCAGCGCGAAGGTTTCGCCCTCAGGATAAACCAGGTTGCCGTCCTTTCTGTGGAGGCGCATGTAGGTACAGCCCTGGTGAGCGGCCGCCTCCCTGACAAGTCCCCGCAGGGACACATTGTCGCAGGGTTCGAAAACCACAAGCCCGGGGACCGTGCGCATGATGCCCATGTCCTCGAAGCATTGATGGGTACCGCCGTTGTAAAGGGCGGATATTCCGGGATCGCTGCCGGTAAGTTTAACATTAAGACCTGCGTAATTGGCGGAAATAAAGAACTGGTCGAACACCCGCCTTGAGGCGAACACGGCAAAAGAGGAGGCAAAAGGAATTTTACCGGCTGCCGAAAGTCCTGCCGCGATGCCGACCATATTGGACTCCGCCACCCCCACATTTATGTGCCGTCCGGGAAATTTCCTGGCAAAAGCCCTGGTCCCGTTGGCGCCGGAAAGGTCAGCGTCCACCACAACGATTCTATCGTCCTCTTCGGCAAGCTCAATAAGCACGTCACCATAAGCCTCTCTCATCGATTTGACAGCCATGGTTATTTTCCTCCTCCGGATAGGCCGGCTTCAAGCATCCTGATCGCTTCCAGGGCCTGTTCGTAGGTAAAGGCCATGTTGTGATTGGCAATGTTGCCCTCGGCGAAAAATGCACCTTTCCCCTTGACCGTATCGAGCACTATCATTGATGGTTTTCCTGTCTGTTTTTTCGCCTTCCCGATAGCATTGTCGATTGCCGGAAAATCGTGCCCGTTCACACGCTGGGTAATCCAGCCGAAGGACTGCCATTTGTCTTCGATGTTTTCGATATTCATGATATCCGTCGTATGACCGTCCACAGTCATGTTGTTGTAATCGATAAATCCCGTAATGGAGTCAAGCCCGGCGTGGGCAGCGCACATGGCAGCCTCCCAGACCTGACCTTCGTGAGTTTCCCCGTCCCCGAGAATCACGTAAATTCTGGAATCGATGCGGTCCATCCGGTTTGCCAGGGCAAGTCCGACTGCGGCGGATAAACCCTGCCCCAGAGAGCCGGTTGTCATGTCTATTCCCGGAGTCAGCCGCATATCGCAGTGGCTCGGAAGCCGCGTGCCTCCCCTGTTCAGGGTCAGAAGCCAGTCTTTGGGAAAAAATCCCTTAAGCGAGAGAACAGCGTATAACCCCGGTCCCGCATGTCCCTTGGACAGCACCAGTTTGTCCCTGTCCGGTTTGGAAGGGTTTTCAGGATCAACACGCATATGTCTGAAATATAGCAGGGTAAGTACCTCGACAACGGAGAGGGAACCGCCGATATGCCCAATTCCGAGCCGGCCGATGCTGTCCAGTATAAGTTTCCGTATTTCTACCGCTTTTTTTTCCAGATCCTCTAATTCCGCATCTGTCATACATCCATCCTATATTGCATACTGTATACTTAATTGTTATAATTCACCTATGAAATGGGGTTCCAATCTTCTCGAACGTCAAAGCCTCGCAGATACGGTATATAGTAACATAAAAGACCTCATTCTTACACGTAAAATAAAGGGCGGCGAGCGTATACTGGAAGATACGGTTGCAAAATCTTTCGGCGTGAGCCGCACACCGATCCGCGAAGCGCTCCGCAAGCTCGAAAAATACGGTCTTGTAAAGATTTATCCCCACAAATATGCAGAAGTCATCAAGCTCGAGCCCCGGGATAGAGTCCATCTCATGGAAGTCCGCGAACCCATGGACATTCTCGCCATTCAGCTCCTCGCTCCCAAGGCCACGGAAGAGGTCTTTGAAAAACTCAAGGTCCGCGCGGAAGAATGCATGGCTGCGGCGGACAGCGGCGATGTGGCGGCCTGCATTGAAACCGCCAGCCTTTTCCACATGGAAATCGCGAAGCTGACGGGCAACCCTTTTTTATATGACATGGCACAGAATCTCGACGTGAAGGTGCAGCTCCTGCGGATTTTGACCTTTGTCTCCCTCGACGAAATCCGGGAGAGCGCGAGGCAGCACATATCCATTGCGCAGGCGATTAGGGAGAGGAACACGGACAAGGCAGTCTCTCTCATGCGGAACCATCTAGGGAGTTTTTACAATAAAGGCGAAATCCGCGACTGAAAGGAACGCCTTCCGCGGACCACAGACAGACGCGGTTTATTTTTCCGCGAACTCCTCCGCCCAGTCATTGAGATGTGTAAGAAGGCTTTTATACCTTTCAAGCCTTTTCGAGTAAAATCCGTGTTTTTCCGGGTCCGGCTTAACCGCCTCTTCCTTTTTTACCCATTCATCGGCAGCCTGCTGAATATCGCTGAAAAGGCCGGCCGCGAAACCAGCGAGCAGTGCTGACCCCATGGGCGCGTCTCCCTGCCGGACGAGCGGAATGAAGGGCAGTCCGAGAACATCCGCCTTAATCCTGTTCCAGATGCCGCTTTTTCCGCCGCCGCCGGTAATCCTTACTTCCAGGGGCCTGCTTTCCCCGTAAAGCGAAGCAAGAGTTTCCAGATAAATGCGGTATTCCAGCGCGACCCCTTCCAAGAGCCCGCGGTAAAGATGACCTATGCCGTGTTTCCAGGTGAGTCCGGCCCAGGAACCCCGTAAATCCGGCTGTGCCGGAGAGACCCTTCCCGCCAGGTGGGGAATGAAAAGGGGATCATCGAGTCTCGGTTCAAGTTCCGAAGCGAGCCGGTTGAGATCCTCAAAACCCAAGGTTCCGGCCTGCGGCTGCCCGCTCCTGTTGACGATGTCCTTTCTGAACCACTCGAGGTTCATGCCGCCTCCGTTTATGTAGGCATATGGATACCACAATCCCGGAATCGGGGACTGCGCACAGCAGAGCACCTGGGACATATCCGCGCGGAAGGCTTCCGTGGTAAAGGTGAAGGGACTCGAGGTGCCGGCCACGTTGACGCAGATTCCCGGACTTACAGCTCCACAGGAAAGAAAACTCGCTATTGTGTCTCCGCAGCCTGCAGCAACAGGGGTACCTGCGAGAAGACCCGTCCGTGCCGCCGTTTCCGCCGAGGTGCGCCCGATTATTTCATTGGCATTGACGATTCTGGGAAGCTTGCCCATGTCCAGCCCGAAAAGATCGCAGAGCTCCCGGTCCCACTGCGAGTTTCTGTTGTCCGCAAACCCGGAGAAGTGAAGGTACGTGGCGTCAATAAAAGCCTCTGCCGCCCCCAGTCCGCAGAGCCG
>SPDA01000463.1 GCA_004525155.1 Spirochaetales bacterium | reverse complement strand
TCTTCGAGCAGAACTTTTTGTCCGGTGGCGAGATCGTAGGTAACCTGGAGAAAGGCAGGCTGGTTCACCTTGAAGAAAAACTCCAGGGATTCGCCTTCGGAAAAAACCAGAACATCCTCGTCCCGCCCGCGGTTGGTCCAGACGTCGACCCTTAAGCCCCCGTCCACAATGGCGCCGTCGGCAAGGGCGTACTGGGTCCTAAGCGCCTCCTCGGCGTTCATCGGTTTTATATCGAACTGGGAAGGGACGGCATGGGCAGGGAACTGGGCGAACCCTGTTCCCAAATTTTCACCGGTATCCGCCGATTTTGCCGCAACCATGAGTTCAATCGCGTCCCCCTTTTCCCAATACGTTCCCCGGATGGCGACTTTGGCTTTGCCGCCGGCAAGTTTCGACCCCGCAAGGTTCTCCAGCCTTCCCGCAACATACCTCCCGAAGGCGCTGGTGAAATCGGAATTCTGGTACAGGAAGGGAGGAATCTGCAGGGAGGAACCTTTCACCTGCTGGGTCAAAAGCATGGCAAGTATTTTATCCAGGGCCGTATCCAGGTTTGCAACCGAACCTTTCCCAAGAGCATCCAGCCTGCTGCGGACGGTGCTCTCGAGGTGGAATAAAGCATCCGCACTCCGTACTTCGCCGGTTCCCGCTGTATCGAAGAATTCATTGCCCGGGGCGCCGTCAATCATGACATTGAACAGGGACCGGTTATCCATTACCTCGGCGAAATACGGCAGCAGTTTTACATACCGGTCAATCGCTGCCTTGGCATTCCCCAGGGCTTCATCGTTTTCCGCCCGCGCCTTTTCCTGGAGGATGTAGGTAACCGCATCCTTTCCTTTGCCGGCATACGCGGCTTTCAGAGTGTTTTTGGCAACAAAGGCCAATGCATAATAAAATTTTGAGTCCTTGGCGATTTCGTATTGCACATTGGACAGTTTCATGGAACTGATGCTTCGGCTTTTCATGGCTACGCTGGTCGTGGAACCGGCCTTGTTTTCCGCGGTTTCGATAGTAATGCTGCTCGAAACCTGTACGCGGATTTTTCTGATTAAATCTTCCAGGGCGTTGTTCTTAGCCGCAGCCAAATCCCCGGCATCATTCCCCCCCTTCTCGGCAAGTCCGAAACCCGTAACATAGAGACGGCCGGAGTAGGGAGATGAAAGCCCGTATTCCCTGACCCATTCGGGCAGGTTCTGGGAAAAGATGTTTGTCACATTTGCAAGAAAGGCAATAGCGGCGATAAGAAGGATTGTCAGTTTTTTCATAATCACCTCTTCTTTCTTTTATTAGTCACCCTCGGGTACCAGGTCGATGATCGAAAAAACTCCGGAAAAAATATTTTGAGAATAGCCGTAGTTCCCCTGAATGTTGCCTAACACGCCAGTACCGGGTGTCGCAGGTGGTGAGAGTAACAAGAACAATAATTGCCGGGACGATGACCGCGGCAATGAAAAAGGCGTTAGTTTTTTTCACATCAGGCTCCTTTTCTCCATCATGAGGTCTAGTCACCCGGAATAAGGTCCGTGATCATTAACCTGCCCCCTACATAATCAAGACCGTATGCATAATTGCCTATTATTTCGTTTACCGGCAGCTCATCTTTAATCGTATATAAATAAGGGGCAGAGATATCGGAAATATCGACTATATGCTGCTTGCCTTCGGGAAATGTAAATGTAAATAAATAATTCCGGTATACTGCTGTATAGTAGTTGGCCTTGCCTCCGGCAGCGTACTCGCTGGTCAGTATCAAATCCGTCGGAGTTGAAAAGTCAATTATTGATAGAGGACCGTTAGCATTTGATACAAAAAGGTAGTCTCCTTTCGTATCCATATAGCTATCAAAGAGAGAATCAATTGCAAAATAATCTAATATCTCACCATTATTGAGACCATAACTATAGATACACCCAGGAGCGGTAATAAATGCAAAATGAGCGGGGATAATTATAGTAGTAAGTGCTACAGACGGGACAATAGCGTTAAAACCAGCAACTACAGGAGCCGTAGGAGTCGAGACATCGATTTTCATAACTCCCGATTCAACTGGAGCATCCGACGGACCTCTTTGTACAGTCACATAAATATTATCTCCGAAAAATTGAAGATCAGCACCACCGAAATTTTCTACATGGTGAGAAAGTGAGCACGCATTTTCATAGATGGGAGAGGATGGGACTGATACGTCCCACACTTGTATTACCGTTGGGTCTGGATCTTGAACTTGAAGCATAATATATAAATATTGGTCCCGTACTACCAAATCCCTAGCTTCTCCAGCGATAGTTCCAACAATTACAGGATCCGACGGATTTGATATATCGACAATCTTCGTTTCATTCAGAGGTATATATACATAATTTCCCTGAAGCTCCATCTTAAAGGGGTTTCCTCCTGTTGCTACTTCCCCAAGCAGAAGAGGCGTTTCGGATATCACAATTTCAAAATTGCGGGTCTCGCTCCAGGGTCCGGGGTCCACTTCCCCCTCTTTAACAGCCCTGACCCGCCAGTATTTCTTATCGCATATAATAAGCGGCTCCGGGAACTCATACTGGGACTCGGTCAGGGCTATAACCTCGGCCCCATCCAACTGATCCTCGGCTTCGACAATCTGCAGCTCATAGCCAGTGGCCCCTCCCGCATCTTCCCAGTCCAGGAGCGGGGTCTTCTCCGCCCTTTCTTCCCCATCTGCCGGCGAAACGAGGAGCACCGCCCGGCTCCAGCCTAAGATCATGTTGTCGATGGTACTCCTTAAGGAGATGGGTTCGCAGGTGGTAAGCGCAAATGCAGCAGCGGCAACTAGAGCGATTCCTGTCCAGCGTTTTATTATTATTATTCTTCTTCCCATACCACCGCCTCCTTTACCTGGGCCTGGTCCGCGGCCCTGCCTGTTTCCTGGCCGCTCATATCGAGATAGGAAAACTTTTCCGCCAGCCCGGCGTCCAGGCTCTTTACCCTGGTAAAGGC
>SPDA01000122.1 GCA_004525155.1 Spirochaetales bacterium | reverse complement strand
GCGATACTTAAAAACGGATTGGGGAAATTCGGCTGACAGGGCGGTTTACCTTTTCCTGTCACAGTGTAAAGGGTCCGGTAACGAGAGATATTCCTTCCGTGTCGTCCCAGGCATACAGCCAGACCTCGCTTACACTCCGCTGCCGCTCCGGTTCCGGTAGAAGCGTATCCAGGTCCGTACGGAGTCCCTCTATTTCCACCGTGTCAAGAAGTTTCCTGTCCCCGCTGTACAGCCAGTAAGTATGCTTATTAAAGGGGCTCTTCAGCTCGAAGGAGGAGCCGCGTATGGACAATTCCGGAAACGTGAATTCCGAGGGGTCGAGGCGCCTGGTAGAGAGGAACAACGTGCTTTCCGAACGCTCCCCGGCCTTGTCCAGGACGATAACGCGGTAATTGCCCCTGGGCAGGGGCGACCTGTCGGCCATGAGTATGGAGTTGCTGCCTATCCATGTCACATCGTTCAAAACGCGCTTGTCCCAGTTTTCCTCCGAAAGTTTCCAGAACAGTTCGTCCCCGTCGTGAATAATGTAGACAAATTCGACATCCTCGATGCCGTCTTCATCGCCGAGGTGCAGGTAACAGGACAGGTTTTCGTATACGGCCGAACCGCCGGTGTTTTTCACCAGGGAAATCTGCCAGTAATGCTCGAAGATTTTTGGAGCTGCATTGCTGCAGGAAAAACCTGCCAGTAAGACAAGCAGAAAAAACGCGGCAGGAATTATCTTATATCGTCGGATAAACGTAATTCCTCCTTGTTTATGACAGGCCGTGCGTAGATTTGAAATATAATCGATTTGACCTCCGGAGTCTGGTCATGGTAACGGGAAAGAAACGCATCCTTCTCGGCAGCGTTATATTTATCCGCGTACTTTTCGGTTCCCGTTAAAAGATCGAAAGCACAGTAATTGGCAGGCCATAACCTGAAATTGGCGATGATGCGCCTGTCGACTTCCAGCGCCATCTCGTCATCGTTCGCGAAAGTGCCGTGCACCGGCGGACAGAAGGAATAATGGACCCCGCCCTTCGGCAGGTTGAACCCTTTAAGCATGCTGATAACGTCTTCCCTCTCCTTTTTCAGATAATCGCCCGTAGTCTTGAGCGAGTGGATCTCCTTGGCCTTCATCACATCACAGGGATCAAATTCGTAGGATATGGCCACAGGCGTGATGTTGCAGAAATTCATGTAATCCGGAAAAGACATCCCTCCCTGCCGCTGGGAGAGATAGACCATCTTGAAAATCGACGGCACCGTCCTGTCATCCCCGTCCTTGGCCCTGCCCCCGCGCTGCGCCAGCCAGATGGAATCGCCTTTTTCCAGGGTGTACTGCATGTATTTCGAGAGCTGGATTGATGCCTTGAGCTGTTCCTTCGGGCTCAAATTCCTCCGCACGATAAATGCCTTGTTTATCCTTATCAGGTCCGAAACGAGATCATTCAGCATGAGGTTGTCGCCGAAGGCGATCTCCGGCGTCCGTAAGCCCAGATCCATGAGAGTATAGCAGAGGAAGGCGGAATCGAGAACAATATCGCGGTGGTTTGTAATATAGAGAACCGCCTGGTCCCTTTTCACATGTTCCACGCCGGAATAGGAAAAGGAAGTCATGGTCCTCTGCCTGGTCCAATGAAGAATTGTTTTTTTTATGAAACGCCTGTGGAAATCGTCCACATTATGGATCGAAATAAGGCGCATTTTAAGGTATAACCGGACATAGAGGTCAAGCAGAGGCGCCAGTTTTTTAGACCAGCGGGGGAAAAAAAACCTGCGGAGAGTTCTTATAGTCCATGGATGCCGCCGTATCCTGTCCAGGACCGAACGAATTTCATTGTCCCGGTAAGGCCGGATGTCATCAAAATCTTTGTCGTCCACAATACATCTCCAAAAGGTAGATTAACAGGTTTTTTCAAAAAAAGTAAACTAGGAGATTCTCCCATGATGAGATTGAGTCCCTTGCATCTCTCTGATAATATGAGCTGCATGAATATCGGTATTATAGGCGCCGGGGCAATGGGTTCCCTCTTCGGCGGAAAACTCTCTTCAGCCGGGCACAATGTGGTGCTGTACGACATCAACCAGGCACACATTGATGCGGTAAACAATCTCGGTCTGCGCATCGAAGACGCGGCGACCGGTAAGGAAACAACTGTCCGGCTTCAGGCCTCCTCTGACCCTGCGTGTCTGTCACGCGTCGATACGGCCGTCATTTTTGTCAAATCCACGGCCACAGCCTCCGCAGCCGGCCGGTTCGCGGACATCCTGCCGGCCGGCTCCGTAATTATCACCCTGCAGAACGGTTACGGCAACGAAGATATACTTAAACGTCTGTACGGACCCGAAAGAACCGCGGCGGGCGTAACCTCCCACGGGGCAACCTTTCTCGGACCCGGGCTCATACGTCACGCAGGCAAGGGACCCACCTACGTCTGCATGTCCAGTAAAAAGCGCGAGCCCCTGCGGAATTTCGTTGAAGCGCTTTCGGAAGCGGGATTTGAGACCGGCATCGAGGACGACATCCAGAACCTCATCTGGAGCAAGCTTGTAATCAATGTCGGCATCAACGCCCTCACCGCGCTGACGGGCATGCTGAACGGCCAGCTCCTTCGGTTCGACGGCACCAGAAAGGTCATGGAAGCCCTGGTAGCGGAAGCTGTGGAAGTGACAAAGGCCAGGGGCATCAGGCTGACCTACAGCGATCCCCTCAAGCAGGTCATGGAAACGGCGGAAAAAACCGCCATGAACCGCTCATCCATGCTGCAGGATTTCGACCGCAAAACCGTTTCCGAAATCGAATTTATAAACGGCGCCATAATGGCGGAGGCTGAAAAACTGCGTATTGCCGTGCCTGTCAACAGCGCTGTAACCGCCCTTATCCGGGCCCTGGATGAAAAACATGAAACAGAGAGGAATACCATTGCTTGAAGCGGTCGAAGAAAAGCTTATCGGTTCTTTGGATAAAGACGAGATTGTCTCTCTCGTCCGTGACCTGGTGCGCCTAGACAGCGTTATCCGGCCGGATTCCGGAAATACGGAAAGCAGGGTCGTTTCCTTCATCGCGGAGTGGGTCCGCGCCAACCTGGGAACGGAACCAGTCATCGAGGAAGCCGCGCCGGGCCGGGAGAATATCATCGTTACCCTGGACTGGGACCGGCCCGGGCCTGCCCTGCTCCTGGAAGGACATACTGATGTCGTTTCCGAGGGCAGACGCGAAACCTGGACACACGAGCCCTTCGGCGCGGAAATCGCGGAAAACAGAATTTACGGCCGGGGTTCCTGCGATATGAAAGCGGGGCTCGCAGTGAACCTGCTCACGGCAAAGGCCCTCCTGGCTCTGAGGGAGAGGCTGAAAGGAAGACTGCGCCTGGCCATTGTATGTGATGAGGAAGGCATGATGATCGGTATCAAGCATTTCATCGCCCGCGGCTGGGCCGATGGAATCGACGCCTGCCTCGTATCGGAACCGGAGGAAAACCAGCTCTGCCTGAGCATGAAAGGCGCCCTCAGGGCTCTCGTCACGGTCAAGGGAAAAATGGCCCACGGAGCCATGCCGCGCACAGGCATCAATCCCAACGTTCCCCTGGCAAGGATTATTCTCGCCTTTCACGAGTTCGAAAGTAAGGAAATAGAACGCTGCGGAAGCCACGAATACCTGGGCTTTCCCTCGGTAACCTTCACCGTCATCCAGTCGCCTCCTCCCCCGGAGCCGCCCCAGCTGAATGTCATGCCGGGCACGGCCTTCGGATACGTGGATATCCGGACCATCCCCGCCCAGGATCACGAAATCCTTAAAGGCAGGCTCAGGGACATTCTGGCGCAGGTGCACCGGGATGATCCATCCTGCATTCTGGACATTTATTTCATCGAAGACCGGCCCGTGGTGACTCTGGACAGGGAAGATCCGATTGTCCGGCTCGCGGCCGGGGCCTTTCAGGATATCACGGGAAAAAAGCCGGTCTACAACGGGGTGCCCGGCGCCACGGACGGGACCTTCCTCCGTGCCCGCAAAAACATACCCTGTCTGGTAAACGGCCCCGGACCAAGACACAAGCCGCATCAGTCCGATGAGTACGTGGACATCGATGAACTGTACGATGCACTCCGCATATATGCACTGACGGGTTTCCGCTTTTTTTCGTGATATTGTTACCCCAGCTGTGAATATCTTGCCTTTAACAGGACGAATTCCTCCTCAAGGCACTGGATTTTCGATTCGAGAAGAATCCGGAAGCCGGCGCCTTCCAGAAAAGGGGTAGCTGTTTCCGCCAGTATTTCCGCCCGTTTTTCGAGCGCCTTTATCCGTTTGCCGACGGAGACAAGAATCGCCTCTTCGGCCAACCCGTATTCCGCCTTGATTAGGGCCGACTTCTGGCTGTGAACTATCATTTCCTTTACCTGTATCACCTCGCCCCAGGTCGACAAAACCAGTCTGCGGAAACCCAGCAACATTTTTTTCGCATTCATCAGTTCCTCCGGCGGGGTGCCATTCTGCGGCCCTCCCCCACCTGCAGCCGCGCGCAGACGGTCCGGAAAAAAAACGGCGGGCATCGCCTCCGCTTCGGGGAATTCGGGAAAGTCGGATGTAAAAACGGCACAGAACGGGGAGCTGTCAGATGATTCGTCCAGGGTGCCTGCGCCGGCCCCCCTGAACAAAACCTTTCCCTCCGCTGTAAACCGGCGCACCCTGCACACAAGGCTCCCGGGTCCGGCAGTCTGGTCAAAGGCCCCGCTGCCGTCGATGAAAATATAGGCAGGCGGTTTCCGCTTCCATATTTTCGCGGCCAGGGCAAGACTTTCAGGATCGGCATACACGCCGCCCACTCCCGGGGCGCGCAGGAGGGGCAGAAGGTAGGACCTGCATACGGTCTCCCGGTCTCCGTATTCACGGAGGCCCCGAATATCCAGAACGACGGGCGTATCAGGGAGCAGGGAAACGACATCCTCCAGCACATCTTCCATAAGTTTCCGCGCCCCTGTTTCGAGAGGATTTATCCCGTCCGGGGGGGAGGATGAATTTCTCAGATACCGGTATCCTCCGCAGTACAGGATACCGGACAGATTTTTAAACACAGGCAGCAGGTTCATGCCGGCGACGCCGGATTTCTTCAATTGCCGGATAAATCCCGCCGCCGCCTCTTCCCTGTAGCAGCTGTCCATGCTCAGCCTTTTGTCCACTCTCCAGGGAAAAGACCCGCCCCAGTAAACAAGGGCATGCGTGTACCCTGCGCCGGATACAATGCCGGTAAAGGTGCTTAAGAAATTGCTGTTAACCGGAAACAGGTGAAAATCCATTCCCAGACATCGGCAGACGGAGGCTGCACCGGGGATTTTATACATCGGGTCCATCATAACCAGTGTACAAGGTTCATGACAAGAATAAGAATGCCCGAACAAGCGGCTTTACGAAAACTTGAATTTTTATTTTGATCAAGGTATGGTAGTCTTCAAGCGAAGAAAGAAGTGGCAGCACCGGAACAGGGTTTTTCAAAACTTGGAATAAAAATACCTGATATCATGCTTCCCAGGGCAGGTACGGATATGTCCCGGTGGGCGGTAATAGCCTGCGACCAGTATACGTCGGAAACCGAGTATTGGGAGCAGGTCAGGCAATTCACAGGCGATGCGCCGTCGACGGTCCATCTCATTCTTCCGGAAGCCTTCCTCGGCTCTTCCCGCCTTCCGGAATCGATAACCGGCATCCATGATACCATGCGCAGCTATCTCGATTCCGGCATCCTGACCGAGTATGAACACACCTTCGTGCTCGTTGAAAGAAAAACCGCCTATGGACGGGTGAGGCACGGGTTAATCCTCGCCGTCGACCTCGAGTATTACGATTACGCGGAAAAGTCCGAAAGTCTTATCCGGCCCACGGAAGGCACCATTCTATCCCGCATCCCTCCCCGGGAGAAAATACGTTTCCATGCTCCGCTGGAACTGCCCCATATCCTGGTCCTGATGGCTGATCCGGAAAACAGGGTGCTAGGGCCTCTCATCGGTCAAAAGGAGACCCTTCCCCTTCTCTACGATTTCGAATTAATGCAAAACAGCGGCCGCCTGAGAGGGTACCGGATTCATGAAAAGCCGGCATTTGAATCTATCGCCGCCGCTTTCGGAAGTCTCATCGTCCCCGGAGAGGAGCGGCCCCTTCTTCTGGCCGTCGGCGACGGCAATCATTCCCTTGCAGCGGCGCGGTCCGTGTGGAACCGGATAAAGTCGGAACAGCCGGCGGCTGCGGGAAGCAATCACCCTGCCAGG
>SPDA01000490.1 GCA_004525155.1 Spirochaetales bacterium | reverse complement strand
GTCCTATCCTGTTGTTCATGAAGATGCTGAAAAACGCTTCGAGGCGGACCATCCGAACGTGGATGTAAAGAGGGAATACATAAGCTATACAGAGTACCTTGTCAAGCTCAAAGCTGTCTTAAGCGGAGAGGAAGCCCCCGACGTATTCCAGATCCCCTGGGCAGGCGAGTATACGGAACTGGCCAGATCCGGAAAACTCTTACCCCTGACTGCTCCCCTTAAAACCGGGTTCCCCATGTTCTTCGACAACGTCATGAAGGCCATAGCCGTTGACGGGGACGCCTGGGCGGTTCCATTGGATCTGAACACTCTGCAGATTGCCTATAACAAGACCATGTTCGATAAAATGGGTCTAAAGGTTCCAACAACCAAGGATGAGTTTATCGCATTGGCCGCGAAACTGAAAGAGCAGGGAAAATTCGGTGTTGCCATAGGCACCAAGGACCTCTGGGCCGGGGCGGACGTATTCTTTGCCCAGGTTTCCTATTCGGACCCTACCCACACAAAAATGGCGATGGCCGACGCGAAAAAGATTCCCTGGACCTCGCCCGAATTCGTGAAGGCAATCGAGGTTGCCGACGAACTGGTTAAAAAAGGCGTATTTGCGCCCGGCGCCAACTCCATGGACGCCTTCGTGGGCGCGAAAAACCTGTTTGTTCAGCAGCAGGCCGCCATGTTTTATCCCGTTGGCAACTTTGTAACCGGCGGATTGACCGCGGACATCGGCGACAGTTTCGAATGGAGCCTTTTCCCCTTCCCGCCCCATGCAGCAGGCAGCGAACCTCTTCCCACCGGAGGAGTGGCGGAAATGTTCGTGGTTTCGAAAGGAAGCAAAAACACGGAAACAGCCCTCGATTTTCTGCGGTACATGACCGACGACAAGGGCAAGGAAATACTGGTCAAGAATGACTTCATTCCTTCCAGCAGCTATAAGGGTTCAGCAGCAATCTCGGCCTTGTATAAAAACATGCTGGACGCCCAGTCCAAGGCCCAGAGCCGGGTTGTTTACAACACCGAAGTGTATTCGGCAGTCATGAACGGCATGCAGGGTATCTTCGGACAGACCCTGACTCCGAAAGCATTCATCGATTCACTTGTATCAGTTTCCAAATAAGCGAATTATCAATAAGGGGTTCTTCGGAACCCCTTACCTAATAACTGCAAACAACAGGCGGAAAATATGCTGCAGCAGCGTACCGGCAGAATCGGATTCATCTTCACCCTGCCGGCTATTATATTTTTTCTAGGTTTCATACTTATTCCGGTTTTCTCGACATTTTTCCTTTCCTTCACCGAATGGAAAGGTTTCAATCTTGCGAATATCAGGCTCTCCGGCCTTACAAATTTTGCTAACTTGTTCAAAGACAAGGTGTTTTTCATTTCGCTTAAAAACACCTTTATGTTCGTCATTGTAACCACCGCCGCCTTGAACATACTGGGGTTTCTCGGCGCGTCCATCATTGACAGCGGTATAAGGGCCACGAGGCTTTTCAAAAATCTTATTTTTTTACCGGTTCTCCTTTCTCCCATAATCATCGGAATCATGTGGTCCAGGATGCTCGATGCCTTCGGCGTCATCAACCAGTTTCTTTTTTCCCTTCACGTTATCAAAACGCCTATACTTTTTTTAGGAGATCAGCGGGTGGCTCTTTATACCGTTATCGGCGCCACCATCTGGCAGTATACAGGCTACGACATGCTCCTGTATTATGCGGGCCTGCAGGGAGTACCGGAGGAGCTCATCGAGGCCGCTACTATTGACGGTGCAAGCAAGGCCGCCATAAAGCTTAAGATTATACTGCCGGTCCTAAGCCCGGTTATTGCCGTGACCATGCTGCTCAATATCGTGGGCGGTTTCAAGGTTTTCGATATCGTGTACATCATGACAGCAGGGGGACCGAATAACAGTTCCCATGTGTTCGCCACCTATCTGTTTCAGTCGGCCTTCAGGTTCAACAAGATGGGTTATGCCTCTGTTATTGCCATTGTCATAATCTTTTTTTCCTTCATAGCAGCCGTAATACGCTTACGAATCGGAAGGGAGAAGTAACAACATGGCGAAAAAAAGAAGACACATCGTACCATCCCTGATTATCGCCCTGGCAGGCTTTGCCTTTCTTGTTCCCATTATCTGGGTACTTTCCCTTTCACTGCGCAGCAAAAAAAATGTTTTTTCCGCAATGTTTTTTACGCGGGACCTGCACTTCGAAAATTACTTCCTGGCATGGAAGACCTTCGGTTTCGGGAGACTGTTTTTCAATTCCATACTGATTACGGTCATATCCGTGGCCGTCATCCTCATAATTTCCTCCCTGGCCTCCTACGCTTTCACAAAACTGAAATACCGCGGTTCCGGAGCGGTTTTCTACACGATACTGCTGGGCATGATGATTCCTCCGGCTGCGGTGGTCATTCCCCTTTTCATCATTATGAAGGTGCTCGGCATGTACAATACGCATATGGCCCTCATTTTAGCCTATATATCTTTCAGTATACCTATCGCGATTCTGGTATTTTATGGATTTTTTACCTCCGTCCCCAAAGAACTCATAGAATCCGCCAGAATCGACGGTTCCCGCGAGATAATGACGTTTGCCAGGATCGTCCTGCCTCTCTCTACACCGGCTATTGCAACGGTAACGATATTTTCTTTCATGCAGAACTGGAACGAATTTCTCCTGGCCCTGGTGCTGCTCAAGGACAAGGTCCTCTACACGCTGCCTGTAGGCATGGCTAATTTTGTCGGGCAGTGGGATTCGCCCTGGCAGCTCGTGGCGGCAGGCGTAATCATCTCCTCCATCCCCATTTTTCTGCTCTATCTCTTTATTCAGGACCTCTT
>SPDA01000519.1 GCA_004525155.1 Spirochaetales bacterium | reverse complement strand
GCAATAACTGAAAACTCGATGACTCTGATGATGATGGGAAACACTATTTTAAAGGCACGCTGCCAGTAGTTCGCACCGTCCAGGATGGAGGCTTCGAATACCGAAGTCTGAATAGTCGACATACCACCCAGAAGCACGATTGACTGCCAGCCCAAACCAAACCATACCAGGCAGAGCACGATGACTCCCAAGGCCGTATAACTGTTGCCGAACCATTCTATGGCAAACTTTTCAAGCCCAATCGCCTTGAGGACGACGTTCACCGGGCCTCGGAGACCGAAAAATATTTTGAACAGGTACCCGATAATGACGGCGGAAATTATTTGGGGCGTGTAGATCATGGCCCGAAAAAATCGCCAGCCCGCAACTTTTTCGTAGAGAAGCAGAGCGATAAGCAGACCCGCAATAACCTGCAGCGGGACACTAATGAGCAGTATAAGTGTGTTCCGCAGAATCATTAAAAAAGGTCCGCCTTTTATAAAATCCGCATAATTTTTCAATCCTACCCAGTCCTGTTTGTAAAGACCGTCCCAGTTGGTAAAACTTTTTGCAACAGCAACGATAATGGGATAGACCCTGAATACAATAAGGATAATAATAAGCGGCAGAAGGGATAGAAAAATTTGTATAAAAGCTACTTTTTTCTGTGATCGCTGTTGCATTGCCTTTTAAGCTTCCTTTATTTTAAAGAAACCGGTGCCGGACACAATTTGCCCGGCACCGGATAATTGTTAAATCGGTCTTACAATTACTTCGAGACCTTGTCCATCTCCGCTGCCAATTCCTGTGGCGTCATCTTGCCCAACCCCACAAGGGTGAGCTGTTTGTAATAGACATCAGCAACCGGGGGTGTGAGCCTGTTGTCAATCCAGTACATATAGGTGGAACTGTATTGGAAAAGTTTGGAAATATTCGAATTCGGAGCCCATCCAAGTTCCTGAGTTGAAAGGTCCGTACGTATCGGGGGAACGGGCATGACTTTCTGTGCTTCCAATACTTCCTTCTTCGAATTCAGGAAGGAGAGAAGCTTTACCGCTAGTTCCGGATGTTTGCTGTTCTTGGATACGACCATGGATTGACCCGGACCGCCGATGAGTGAATTCTTTACTTTAGCGGTTGCGGTGAATTCCGGCGGCGCCAGAGCTCCCGCGTCGGCTCCGAGAGCAGATTCCGCGTCTGCCAAGAAACTGGTAACAGCCGGGTACATGGCCGCCTCGCCCTGGAGGAACCTGTTCCATGAATCCGCGGATGTTCCCATATCCGAGTTCAAGTAACCGTTTTTATAGAGCTTGTTGTAGTACACGAGAGAGTCGATCAAAGCCTTATCGTCGGAAAACTTTTTAAGTCCGATCGTTTCCTGGCTTATTACATCACCGCCGGTAATCTGTGCCCACCAGTACTGACCTATCCACAGATAAAACCAGGGGAAGGATTCATCCACCACGATGGGTTGTTTGCCGATGGCTTTGATTTTAGCACAGGCCGCATCGAATTCCTCGATGGTTTTCGGCGGTTTAGCCTCAAAATCAAGACCGGCGTCTTTAACTATCTTCTTGTTATAAATGAAGAAGCAGAGCTGGTTCTGGCTCGCCGGATATCCGAGGATGGTCCCATTGGACTTGAACCCTTCCCGTACGCTTTCCCAGCCCCAGATGTTTTTGAGGTCTGCCGCCTGAACGAGATTGTCCAACGGTAGGATAACGTCCTTCAAGGCAAATATAGGCTGACCGCTCCACAGGTTTGCGATATCCGGAGCATTTCCTGCCAGGCCCGCCGCTTTAAAAGACTGATGCGCACCTTCCTGGTCCGGCGGTACGGTCAGCTCGATCTTTACACCCGGGTTTTCCGCCTCAAAACGTTTGAAAGCTTTCGATATGTACCACTGTTCCTGCGGCAGTTTCTGTTCTTCCGGACCAATATAACTGTCGCTGTTGTTTATCCATACAGACAATGTGATTGTCCCCGCCGCGCTTTCCTGGCTTCCTTTCGCAAATGCCGAGGGGAGCAGTACGAGCGTCAGCAGAACCGCGAGTACCAGGGTCTTCATCAGATTTCGTTTCATACATAAACCTCCGTTTAAATTTTACCTTATTATAAAGCAGAAAGGCCCATAAAACAATGCGCTCTATTGTAAAATACTTGAATCGAGCCTATACTACGAGGATAGGTAGAAAAATATCTATAAACTTGTGTTATTTAAATTATGGCCCACCTAGTTAGATAAACCAAAGTCAACCTTGTCAGCAAAAATGTACAGAAGTGAATGGGCACACCGTATAGTATAGAAATTTTCAGATTTGTTTTCGCTGGTCATCCCTTCCAGAGTGCTCCCAATCTTGTAACTCGTCGAACAATAGAACGCAAGACTTATATAGGCCTTCACTTCCTTGCTGATATAAAGGGATAGGTTCTCGATGGTCTGGTTGGCGAGAGTGTATACCTTATTTTTCAGTTAACACTATTCTGCGTCGACCACTGCCTTTATCCCCAGTATTCCGCAGAGGTCAATGAGTTCCTGCACGTAGTCACCGTATACCGCGGCAAAGTGCTGGGATTGCACATGGTCAAGGATTCTTCTAACCGGTACATCAGGATAAAACTTGACGCTCGGCCAGGACGGCAGCGGCACTCCCATCTCCACCCACTGCGGGCGTTCCTTTCCCTCACCGGATACAATGTGCATTCTATACCCTCCCTTGTCTTCCGAAAG
>SPDA01000213.1 GCA_004525155.1 Spirochaetales bacterium | reverse complement strand
GCGGAGACCTGAATTATCAGCAGATTCATTTTCCGTATAATGGCAAAGTTGCGTTCCGCCGCGCCTTTAAGCCTGCTCACATCTCCTGCAACGGCGACCCTCACCTGCCTTCCGTTTGAATGAAGTTTCCTGGCAAGCGCGAATCCGTCGCCGCCGTTGTTGCCCGTTCCGCAGATTACGAGGAAACGCCGGGCCAGCGGGGTTTCCCTTTCAATGATAACGGCTGCCGCGGCAAGAGCCGCGTTTTCCATGAGCAAGTCCTCCGCCAGGCCGAATTTCTCCATGGCGGTCCTGTCCAACATTCTCATCTGTTCGATGCTGGATATCTTCACATCATCCTCCCCACAGCCGGCTATTGAATAACAGCAGTATTACTTTATACTATAATAATTGACAGGAGGCGCCTATGACCAGGGGTGAGATTTTTGTTGAACTGGACAGGATTCTGGACCAGACGAAAACAGCGGTACTAGGTACCACGGACGTGAAAGGCAGGCCGCACATGCGCTGGATGACGCCAATCTTCCTACGGGAAAGAAGCGGAGCGGTTTTTGCCGTCACCTCCAGGGAATTTACCAAAACCGGAGAGCTGGAGAAGGATAACCGCTGCCAGTGGCTCTTCCAGACCAGGGCCCTGGACACCATCATAAGCCTTAACGGCATCATCAATCTTGTCGACAACTCGGCACTCAAAGCGGAAGTGCTGGAGGCAATCGGACAGCGCCTTACCGTATTCTGGCGCATCAATGCCGATCCCGCAAACCTGATAGTGCTGGAAACCATTATCGAAGAGGCTTCCTTTTTCCGGCCCATGAAAGGCCTCCGGGAATTCGTTTCCTTCGGCAAAGGCGGCGGAAATGGCAGGTAATCCATCAATAAAAAAATATGACAAGACACTTCTGTTGAGACTGCTTAAGGAGATGCTCCTTGTCCGAAGGTTTGAAGAAAAAGCCGGACAGATGTACGGCCTGCGTAAAATCGGCGGTTTCTGTCATCTCTACATAGGGGAGGAAGCCGTGGCAATCGGCTCCATCGCCGCCCTGAATCTTGAAACTGATTACGTTGTAGGCGCCTACAGGGACCATGGCTACGCCCTTGCCTGCGGCATACCCCCGGATTCGGTTATGGCGGAGCTTTACGGCAAGGCGTCGGGCTGTTCAGGCGGAAAAGGCGGATCCATGCATCTCTACGATGCGAAACGTCACATGTTCGGAGGCAACGGTATTGTCGGCGGACAGATTCCCGTGGCGACAGGGGTCGGTCTTAAAATAAAGTACAGGAAGGAACCGGGCGTGGTGCTCTGCTATTTCGGAGACGGCGCGATTCACGAGGGGGCCTTTCACGAAAGCCTCAATCTCGCGAAAATCTGGAATCTGCCGGTAATCTACATCTGCGAGAACAATCAGTACGGCATGGGTACCGATTTCCGCAGGGTTTCCGCGGTCGACGATTTTTCCCTCATGGGAACATCCTACGGTATCGAGGGAAAGCAGTTAAACGGCATGGACGTACTGGCGGTGTACGGCGAGTTTGAGAAAACAGTCGCCCAGCTTAAGAAAAAGCCGGAACCGCGTTTCTACGAAATTAAAACCTACAGGTACCGGGGTCACTCCATGAGCGATCCGGCAAAGTACCGCACCAGGGAAGAACTTGAGCAGTACAAGGGGCAGGATCCCATCATTATCCTGAAAACAATGATGGAAAAGGAATCCATGCTCAAAGACGATGATTACAAAAAAATGGATGATGAAATAAAAAAAATCTGCCAGGATGCCGCGGATTTTGCTGAGCGCAGTCCTGAACCTGAAAAGGAAGCGCTCTACCAGAACGTGTTCACGTAAGGGAGGAAAAATGCCCAAGATTACTTTCAGGGAAGCGCTTCGGCAGGCAATGGATGAGGAAATGGCCCGCGACGACAGTATTCTCCTTTTAGGTGAGGAGGTTGCCGAATATAACGGCGCTTACAAGGTCACCCAGGGCCTGTTTGATAAATACGGTGCCGAACGGGTCATAGACACGCCCATTTCCGAGGAAGGCTTTACGGGTGTCGGCGTGGGCGCGGCCATGGCAGGTCTTCGCCCCATAATAGAATGGATGACCTTAAATTTCGCGCTTATGGCCTTCGACCAGGTGATAAGCAACGCGGCCAAACAGAGGTATATGTCTAACGGCCAGTTTACCCTGCCCATCGTGTTCCGCGGGCCCAATGGTCCCGCCGAGTATCTGGGAGCCCAGCATTCCCAGGCCCTGCAGTCCATATTCGCCCATTTCCCCGGATTAAAGGTAGCGGCTCCGTCAACACCTTACGACGCAAAGGGGCTTCTTAAAACCGCCATCCGGGACGACAACCCCGTCATCTTTCTCGAGGGAGAACTCATGTAC
Source organism: Spirochaetales bacterium (assembly GCA_004525155.1). Classification (GTDB taxonomy): domain Bacteria; phylum Spirochaetota; class Spirochaetia; order SPDA01; family SPDA01; genus SPDA01. Next base: position 2,661 of record SPDA01000213.1, on the reverse strand, counting down.
GCCTGGGAGGGGGAGGTTCCCCAGAAGGAGTATACCGTTCCCTTCGGCGAGGCGGTCCTGCGCAGGCAGGGAAGCGACGTTACCATTGCCGGCTTTTCCAAACCAATGAAATATATACTCGATGCGGCGGAACTGCTTGCGGGCAACAATATTCAGGCGGAGGTAATCGACCTCCGCACAATCCGTCCGCTGGACGAGGAAACGCTGTACGCCTCCGTGCGGAAGACAAACAGGTGCGTAATCGTGGACGAGGCCCTGCCTTTCGCAAGCGTCGGTTCCCATCTGGGCTGGCTCATATCCAGGGCCTGCTTCGACCATCTCGACGCGCCCGTTGAACTCGTATCCTCCGAGGATGTCCCCATGCCTTACAATCACAAGCTTGAACTCCTGGCACAGCCTTCGGCGGAAAAGATAGTAGACGCGGTAAAACGCGTCATGTACCTGCAGTAAAAAAAGGAAAACACAATGGCGGAACACATTCTGATGACAGCCCTTTCCCCGACCATGGACAGGGGTACCGTTTCCTCCTGGCTCAAGAATGAAGGGGACAAGATAGAAAACGGCGACATTATTTGCGAAATAGAAACAGACAAGGCCACCATGGATTATGAATCCGTGCAGGAAGGAGTACTGCTTAAGATACTTGTCCAGGAGGGGGAGTCTGCGGAAATCGGAGTACCCATAGCCGTTATCGGGGCCGAGGGAGAGGACATTTCCTCCCTTGTTTCCGGAGCCAAGGCCGCCGCCGGGACCCCGCCGTTAAAGGAAGATTCGAAGCCCGGCACGGACGCCGGGGTAAAAAAACCCCGGCCGGAGGCCGCCGCCGGAGCACAGGAAGAATGGGTGCTCGCATCCCCCCTTGCCAGGGCCATGGCTGAAAAATCCAATCTGAACATACGCGGCCTGCAGGGCTCCGGACCCGGCGGCCGCGTCGTCAAGCGTGACATAGAGGCGGCCCTTGCCGGGGGAGGCGTTCCTGTCATCCCGGCCGAACCGGCGGTAAAACCGGCCTCCGCAGCGGTGTACGCTTCCGCTGTTTCAGGACTCAGGGCCGAAGAAAAACCGGTAAGCCAGAAGCGGAAAATAATCGCCCAGCGTCTCGCGGAATCCAAGTTCAGCGCGCCCCACTACTACCTGAAAGTCCGTGTGATAATGGACGGCCTGCTTCAGGCGCGGGAAGATCTGAATAAAAAGCTCAAGGGGAAAATTTCTTTCAATGCCTTTCTCATGAAATTCGCCGCGGAAGCCCTCAAACGCCATCCGGTTGTCAACGCATCCTGGCAGGGATCGACGATAAAGTATTTTGGAACCGCCGACATCGCGCTTGCCGTCGCCCAGCCCGATGGGCTCATAACGCCTGTTGTAAGGGACTGCGGTTCCAAAGGAATCCTTGCAATAGACAACGAATTAAAGGACCTGATTGAGCGGGCCCTGTCCGGCAAACTGAAGCCGGAAGAATACACCGGCGCCACCTTTACCTTGAGCAACCTCGGTTCCTTCGGCATAGACGAGTTCACTGCCATTATAAACCCGCCGGGTTCGGCCATCCTTGCCGTAGGCGCGGTGAACAGGGTCGTTACGCCCCCGCCCGAGAACGGCGGCGCCTTCGGCGTGGAAAAACAGGCGGCCTTCACCCTGTCCTGCGATCACCGCGTCATTGACGGCGCTGTGGGTGCGGCTTTTCTCAACGACATGAAGCAGGGGATTGAGAAACCGGTGACGCTGCTGTACTAGACGGTTTATCGATTAGTCATGCGCTCCATTTCTCATCCCTGAAAAGCTAAAGTCTGTTCAGGGGTTTAAGCCATTCAATCAGCGGTGCCATCTGCCGGGCGTAACCGCCGCACAGGTCAACAAGTCCGCTCTCCGCCGCCATTTTGAAAGGGATGTCCGTACCGACGCCGAGGCCGCTCAGGCGTAAAAGGTCCGCCCGGGGATGGTCCGCGGGATATCCGCGGGGGACACGCTTGTATTTCGGCTCCTCCATGAGAAGCAGGCCCTGTTTCTCCAGAACACCGAGAATTTTTTCCAGCGCGGGCCCGCGTTCCCCATCGTCCACCGCGGCGCGGAAGCGTTCAAGAACATCGGCGGGAAACTGATGCTGACCGCCGTAGAAGAATATCCGGGAGGCATCGAGGTGAAAATAGAAACAGGGGAGTTCCACTTTTTTACCCTCACCTATCCATAAAATCAATCCTAAATTCACCTTATAGGGCCGCTTGTCCGGTGAAAAACGGATATCCCTGTACAATCGCATCACCGATCCCGAACCGTTGCGCAGGGTGGAGTAATTCAAGTCCCTGTACATCTCCTTAAGCCCGGCTCCCAGGGAGGATACGAAAGCAACCGCCGGCTCGAGGATCTCGTCATCATACCGGTACCTGTTTTCCAGAAACCAGTTCTTGTTGTTATGTTCCGCAAGTTCGCGGAAAAATTCCCGCGCATTCTTTCCGAACCCATTGAATATTTCCGTATTCATTTCCCGCATCCTCCGGTATCTGGTAATATACAGGAAAAATCTTCCGGCCGAAAGACTCGCGGAAGGAAACGAAATTATGTATTGCACAAAGACCGCCGAATTTCGCATACTGTCCCCACCATGAAAACCTACGAAGAAATCAACAAAAAAATCGAGTCGAAAAAGGCGGTCGTTCTGACGGC
>SPDA01000160.1 GCA_004525155.1 Spirochaetales bacterium | reverse complement strand
TGCAGCCAGTATTGCCGTGTCCCTGCTTTTGGGGTTCGTCCTTTACTTGCTGAGCTCGAAACTCAAAAAAATTGATGAGTTCGGTTCGCTCTGGGCAAGCGGGGCCAGCATATTCGCCGTAGTGCTGGTTACCACCTTCATTATATGGATGATTCGGAACGGCAGCGAAATAAAAAGCCAGGTTGAGCAAAAAACCGCGTACAGTCTTTCCGCTTTCGGAATATTTATCCTTTCCTTCATGCTCATTGCCAGGGAAGGGGTGGAAATAGTGGTTTTTTCATTCGCCGGCGAATACCAGACGCTTTCGATACTAGCGGGACTTGCCGCGGCCCTACTGCTGTCCCTGTTCATTTATTTCGCTCTTTTTAACATCAGTATTCCTCTGATTTTCAAGGTGACCTTGATATATCTGGTTATCCAGGCGGGTTATCTGTTCGGATACGGTATCCACGAACTGCTGGGAAGCCTGAAGAGCCTCGGCGTCCTCGAAAGCGGGCACCCTCTGCTTATAAAAGTTTTCGATCTTTCCGCCGGTATTCTGAACCATAAGTCGGGCTCCGCCGGCGTTCCGCTCAATGTTCTTGCCGGGTGGTATTCCAGGCCCGAGTGGCCCCAATTCACGGCGCAGTACGCCTATACCTTCGGACTCTTCGCCTTGTGGATAACCGGCTCAAAAAAACGGAAATCGGTTCCTGCGAAATGAAATTATCGACAAGAAGCAGATATGGTGCCAGACTCATGTTCGAATTGGCGATAAATCACGGAAGTGAATTTATTCTTCTTAAAGATATCGCCAGGAGGCAGGACATTTCGGAAAAATACCTGAGCAAACTGATCATCCCCCTGCGGGGCACCGGGCTCGTACAATCGGCCCGGGGACACCACGGCGGCTACAGGCTCGCCAAAGAACCCGGCGCAATCACCTTCCGGGAAATCGTGGAACTTCTTGAAGGTGATATCGTGCCGGTCGAGTGCGTCAAGGATTCGGCGGTCTGCGACCGCGTATCTCTCTGCCCCACCCGTGACGTCTGGTGCATGCTGTCTGATGTAATTTTGGATACCCTGGAATCGATAACCCTTAAGGATATCGTGGAACGGTTTCAATCAAGACCGTCCTCCAGCGGCGCCGATTACTGTATATGAAAACTGAAAAGGAGAAACAAATGTCAGAAAAAAAGTATCGTTTTGAAACTCTCTCGCTGCATGCCGGCCAGGTGCCGGATCCGACCACCCTTTCCCGGGGAGTGCCCGTGTACAGGACGAGCTCGTACGTTTTTAAAAACACGGAACATGCCGCCAACCTGTTCGCGCTCAAGGAGCTGGGCAACATCTACACCCGCCTAATGAACCCGACCCATGCCGTGCTGGAGGACCGTGTTACCGCTCTGGAGGGAGGCGCCGCATCCGTAGCCGTTGCTTCCGGAACGAGCGCCGTCCACTACACAATCATCAACATTGCCGCTCAGGGCGACGAAGTAGTCGCGGCCAACAACCTCTACGGCGGTTCCTACACGATGTTCGCATCCATCCTGCCGCAGTTCGGTATTACCGTTAAATTCGTGGATCCCAAAAATCCGGAGAATTTCAAAAAGGCGATTACGCCGAAAACAAAACTGTTGTATATCGAAACCATCGGCAACCCTGTTCTGGATGTTACCGACGTACAGGAAATTGCGGATATTGCCCACAAGCATAACCTTCCCCTGGTTGTTGACGGAACCTTCACAACTCCCTGGCTTCTGCGCACCATCGATTACGGAGCGGATATTGTCATCAATTCCCTGACAAAGTGGATGGGCGGTCACGGCAACGCGATCGGCGGAATCATAACGGATTCCGGCAAATTTGACTGGAAGAAGGGGCCGTTCCCCCTGATGAACGAACCTGATTCGAACTATCACGGGCTTAAATGGGCTCACGATCTGCCGGCAGCCCTCGCGCCCATAGCCTTCGCCCTCAGGTTCCGCACTGTTCCCCTCCGCAACCTGGGCGCAGCGATTTCACCGGACAACGCGTGGATGTTTATCCAGGGACTGGAAACCCTGCCCCTTCGCATGCAGAGGCATTCGGAGAACGCCATGAAGGTCGCGGAATTCCTCAAAAAGGACAGCCGGGTCGCCTGGGTCAGATACCCCGGTCTGCCGGATGACCCTTCCCATCAGGTCGCGAAAAAGTATCTGAAAAAAGGTTTCGGCGGTATGGTCGTTTTCGGCATGAAAGGCGGGTACGAAGCCGCGGTAAAACTGATAGATAACATAAAGCTCTTTTCCCACCTCGCCAATGTCGGGGACGCGAAGAGTCTCATCCTGCACCCGTCCTCCACCTCTCATTCCCAGTTGAGCGAGGACCAGCAGCGTTCGGGAGGGCTTACACCGGACCTTGTCCGCCTTTCCATCGGACTTGAGCATTCTGATGACATTCTGGAAGCCCTGGAAGAAGGACTTGCCGTTTCGACGAGATAAGCATGATGAGGGAACCGCCGGGCGGCCGCAGGGCTGTCCCGCGGTCAGCCCCGGGTGTCATTGATTTTTCTTAAATCCCGTTTATTTCCACATGGATCCGAGGATGCCGCGGACTATTTTGCTGCCTACCTGGCGTCCCATGGTCCGGGTTGCGCTTCCGACAAGGGCCCCGAGAAAATCCGAGGCGGGACTGACGCTCCGGGTTCTCCCGCTGCCGCCGGTGGAACGCAGGGAACCTCCTCCGGAACCTATGACGCGCATGGTCCCTTTCCCGCTGCCTGAACCAAGAGGAACCACCCTGCTGGAACCGCCCGCCGGCGCCTGCCGTGATTCGGCGGCCGTCTTGGCCGCGAGCCTTTCGTAGGCGGATTCCCGGTCCACGGCGTTATCGTATTTATTTTTAAACACCGATGCCGCGAGAACCTCTCCTCGTTCACTGTCGTTAATGACTCCTATTCTCGATGTAGGCGGCAGTATCCAGGCCCGCTCCACCATTGCCGGAACACCCTCTCCGTCGAGCAGGGACACCAGGGCCTCGCCGATTCCCAGCTCCGTTATGGACGATTCAACGGAGAGGGAGGGATTCGGGCGGAAGGTTTGCGCCGCAGCTTTGACCGCTTTCTGATCCTTAGGGGTATAGGCGCGGAGGGCGTGCTGAACCCTTTTGCCGAGCTGGCCCGCAACATCTTCCGGAATGTCCACCGGATTCTGCGTGACAAAAAATACACCCACGCCCCGGGACCGGATGAGCCTCACCACCTGTTCCACCTTGTCGAGCAGCACCTTGGGGGCGTCATCGAAAAGCAGATGCGCTTCGTCGAAGAAAAATACGATTTCGGGCTTATCCAGGTCTCCCCGTTCCGGAAGGTTCTCGAAAAGTTCGGAAAGCAGCCACAGGAGAAAGACGGAGTAGAGCCGCGGCTTCTGTATGAGGATATCGGCGGTCAGGATGTGGATTGTGCCCGTTCCGTCCGCGTTGGATGCAAGAAGGTCCCCGATTTCGAAGGCCGGTTCGCCGAAGAAATGTTCCCCGCCTTCCTGTTCAAGCTGAAACAGGGCCCTCTGTATGATGCCGATACTCTGGGCCGTCACCATGCCGTAGGCCCTGGTTATTTCTGAAGCCTGTTCGGAGGCGTAGACAAGCATGGCTTTCAGGTCTTTCATGTCGAGGAGGAGTAGGCCGTTGTCATCCGCAACCTTGAAAATAATGTTGAGAACGCCAGCCTGGGTTTCGTTCAGATTGAGGAGTCTGCCGAGGAGAAGAGGCCCCAGGTCCGATACGGTGCTGCGGATAGGGTGGCCCTTTTTACCGAAAAGGTCCCAGAACACGACAGGAAAGGAGGAATAAGCATGATCCCGGATGCCGAGCCTTGCAAGCCTTTCGGAGAGTTTGGCGCTTTCTTTTCCTGCCGCTGCCAGGCCGGCAAGATCTCCCTTTACATCGGCAAGAAAAACCGAAACGCCGGCCGCGCTCAAGCCCTCCGCGAACACCTGGAGAGAAACGGTTTTACCGGTTCCGGTAGCTCCCGCAATGAGGCCGTGCCTGTTCGCCATGGACGGGAAGAGATTTAAAAAATCGGCAGCCCTGGCTATAGGGATCAGTTGTTTCATGGGGCCCTCCTCAAGGTTCGACGCATTATAGCATACAGCCGGAAAGTTGTGAATTTAAATGCCCCGAATTGTACCAACCCCGTTATTTTTGCTACACTCAAACCCTGAAACAGGACTGGCATGAATATTTGCGTATGCATCAAACAGGTTCCGGATACCGCGGAAGCCGGCATGGATCCGGAAACCGGAAGGATCAATCGAAGCGGACTCACGAATATCCTCAATCCCCTGGACCTGAATGCCCTGGAAGAGGCGGCCCGGCTCAAGGAAAAATACGGAGGCAGGGTAACAGCTCTCAGCATGGGACCTGCGCAGGCGGAGACCGCCCTTCGCGAAGCCCTTGCCAGGGGCGCGGACAGAGGAGTGCTGTGCACGGACAGGCGTTTCGCCGGCGGCGATACCTGGGCTACGTCCGTCACCCTTGCCCTTGCTGTTAGGCGTCTGGAAGCGGAAGCCGGTAAAAAATTCGATCTCCTGATCTGCGGCAGGCAGGCCGTCGACGGCGATACCGCCCAGGTTCCTCCCGAACTGTCCGTCAGCCTCGGCATCCCCTTTGTCGGCTGTGTAAGGAAAATTAAAGACGTGGAAACGGATCGCGCGGGGAACTTCGGATTTGTCACCGCGGAATCCCTCATCGACAAGGGGTATGAAATCCTGCGCGCCCCGCTGCCCGCGGTCATGACGGTCGTCAAGGACATCAATGTTCCGCGGCTTCCGTCGTTCCCTGACTGGGTCCGCGCGCGGGAAGCCGTGCCGGATCATCTAAGCTCCGCCGACCTGGATCCCATAGGGGAACGTACCGGAGCTTCGGGAAGCCCTACCAGGGTCCTGCGAATATCCGGAGTGGACCACGCAAAAAAAACCGAGTTCCTCAACCCCGATAAAAAAGGGGATATCCGAAAACTGATTTCACTTTTTACACAGGCTCTCGGGAGAGGGGGGCTCCAAAATCAGCCGGCATCCGGGCGGGAACCGGGCTCGGGTGAAAAGGACCTATCCGTGCCGGCTGCGGTCCTTCCGCAGGCACGGGTGAAGACGGAGCGGCCGCTCGTGATTGTACTGGGAGAACTGGCCACGGACCCGGCGACGGGACGGACCGGCATCTCGGCGCCGACCCTGGAGCTGGCAGCCGCGGCCGCCGGACTGGCGCGCGCCGGGAATGCCCGGCTCGGCGTATGTTTTACCGCAGCGGGGCCTGAAACGGTGAACCCGGCAGAAGACGCACCCGAAGGGGAGATGCTCCTGCCGCCGGAGGTGGACAGGGTGTTTTTTATTCTTCCCGACCGGCCCCTGACCGGGACTGCGGACATTTGCCTTAGATCTTTCATGGCAGCGGAAGTGCTGCGGGAACTCCGTCCTGAAATAGCGCTCGGCCCCGCCACCATGGATGGAAGGGCCTTCATGCCTCTGCTTGCCGCCCGGCTTGAAACTGGCTTGACCGCGGACTGCACGGGTCTCGCGATAGACCCGGAAAGCGGGAACCTCCTGCAGACAAGACCGGCTTTCGGCGGCAACATAATGGCAGTTATCGTCTGCGGAGAGAGAAGACCCCAGATGGCGACTGTACGGCCCCACGTTTTTCCCGCGCCGCCGAAGCTTGTGCCTTTCAGCAATGAAAAAATCGAATACTTTTACGCGGCTGTTGAATGTTCCGCCCGTTCGGAAGTCCT
>SPDA01000576.1 GCA_004525155.1 Spirochaetales bacterium | reverse complement strand
CCGGATATTCTTAAACGGCGAAGAAACCGTCATCCGGAACCCCCTCGCTGCAGGCAGTCTCGGCATAGGCATGGTTCATCAGCATTTCCACCTGATCCCCCAGTTCACGGTGGCTGAAAACGTTGTCCTCGGGCTGGAACCCAGAAAAAGGGGATTCCTTCTCGACAGGGAGGAAGCGGTCAGCAGGGTGCGTGCCGTGATGGATGAATACGGTTTTAACCTGGACCCGGAACAGAAGGCAGGCCAGTTGACCGTGGGTCAGATGCAGCTTGTTGAAATCATCAAGATTCTGTACCGGAGGGCCGAGCTTCTCATTCTGGATGAACCTACCTCGGTGCTGACCGAGCAGCAGATAAACAGGCTTTTTGATACCATGCGGAACCTGGTGGACCTGGGTAAAACGATAATCATTATCACGCACAAACTGCGCGAAGTGAAAAGCATTTCCCGGCGTGTAACGGTCATGAGAAAGGGGCAGGTCGTGGCCCTGCGGCGGACAGCGGAGGTTGATGAAAAGGAGCTCTCCCGGCTGATGGTCGGCAGGAGCATCCTTTTTCAGTTCAGGCGCGAGGAGGTTTCCCGCGGGAAGGAAGTGCTCGAACTGAAGGACATCGTGCTCGCCGACAAGGGAAGGGACCATCCGCTTCTCGATCACGTTAACCTTGCGGTTCACAGCGGAGAAATAGTCGGCGTTGCGGGCGTCGGAGGAAACGGCCTGAGCGAACTGGAAGATGTAGTGAGCGGACTCAGGCCCCTGACCTCCGGGTATATCATGCATCAGAACATGGACATCAGCCGGATGTCGACATCCGCCTTAAGGGAACGCGGCCTGGCCTATGTTCCGGCGGACAGGCTCCACAGGGGGGCCAGCCTGGAATCGATCGTACTCGAGAACATGATAATTTCGGATCGTCATTCCTTTATCCGCGTCGGCGTTTTTAAACAGTCGCAGGCAAAGAAGTTCTGCGTCGATCTCAAGGAGGATTATTCAATAGACGGAGACCTGGGTGTGCCCATCGGAACGCTTTCCGGAGGGAACATCCAGAAGGTGATACTCGCGAGAGAGCTCGCGTCAAAATCCGATTTCATCATTTTTTCCGAACCGACCTGGGGCCTGGATGTCGCTTCCAGCGATTTCATCTATACGAAGATTCTCGAATTACGGAAACAGGGTGTCGCGATTTTACTGATATCTTCGAACCTCGACGAGATTCTGGGGCTCTGCGACACGCTTGTGGTCATGTACCGGGGCAGGATTGTCGCGAAACTCCCGAACAGCCGGGAAATTTCAAAAGAACTTATCGGGGAATACATGCTGGGTTTACGGGACGATTTCAGGGAAGGAACGAAATAACATGATTCGTAAAAAACAGAAAAGCGAAGCGGCGGTAACGGCGGCAGGGCTGGCCATAACCCTCGGCCTGGCCTTTGTAATCGCCATTGTTCTGATCTTCGTGCTGAGTAAAGAACCGGGCACTGCCATCTATCAGTTTTTTGCGGGCCCCTTTCTCAATAAATATTATTTCGGAAACATGCTGAACTCGGCGATTCCTCTCATTTTTACGGGCCTGGGCATTTCGGTCGCTTTCAGGTCTTCCGTGTTCAACCTGGGCGGAGAAGGCCAGGTATATTCAGGAGCACTTGTAACTACTGTCATATGTCTTGCCCTGCCGCAGGCAAACGGTTATCTCGGTGGAGTCCTGGCCCTGGCCGCCGGTCTTGCCGCCGGCGCGGTTCTGGCGGGCCTGTCGGGGTATTTCAGGATGAAGTGGGGAACCGACGAACTCATTTCCTCCTTCCTAATATCCAGCGCGGTGGTGCTTATAGTCAATTATTTTATAACCGGCCCTCTGGACGACCCGGCCAGCAGCCTGCTCGCCACCCGGAAAATCGGCGAGCAGTACCGGCTCCTCCAGATTTTCAAACCCTCAAAGCTGAATATAAGCCTGCTTTTTGCGGTAATAACCGCGGTGCTCGTGTCCTTCATCGTTTTCAAGACCCACTGGGGTTACGAGATGAGGGTATGCGGCTTAAACCGTGAATTTGCCAGGTACGGGGGCATCAATGTTTCAGCCTATCTTGTGCTCCCCATGGTTTTAAGCGGCGCCCTCCACGGGCTGGCCGGCGGATTGACCGTTCTGGGAACCCACCACCAGGCCTTGAAGGAGTTCACCTTCGGCATGGGGTGGAACGGCATAGCCGTGGCGCTTATCGCGAAAAACCGTCCCCTGGCAGTCATACCGGCCGCCATTTTTTTCGCCTACCTCGATGCAGGGGCAAAAGCCGCCATGCTTCACTCGGATGTTACCTACGAAATAGCGGCCGTCATTCAGTCCGTCATTTTCTACCTGGTAACGGCCCAGGCAATTTACAATTTCGTGCGATATCAGCATAGACGGGTGCCGGCATGACAGGAAACACCTCTGCGATTCCCATGATACACAATTCCGTCAGCATCATGACCCCCTTTCTCCT
>SPDA01000112.1 GCA_004525155.1 Spirochaetales bacterium | reverse complement strand
TCAGGGCTCTGGCCCCTGCTGGCGGCCAGGGGAGCATCCGTAAGTTTTGTGCTTATCTTTGTCCTCATAAGCCGCAGGGGGCTTCCATTAAACCGTGCAAGCATAATCCCCGCCCTGGCTGCCGGTATACTCGACATGGCCGCGAACATTACCTACCTGCTGGCGGTACGCGGATCGCTGCTGATAGTGACAACAATAATTGTCAGTCTCTATCCCGCCCCCACAGTCCTTCTGGCCCGGTTTGTATTGAAGGAAAGGCTCAGCCTCCTAAAGATCGCCGGTCTTTTATGCGCGGTCGCGGGTGTCGCGCTGATGGGGTTATAAGTCTGCGGGGCCGGCCGGCGCGGGAAACAGATTCCACACCGGGTCTTCCGGGGGGGGAGCTGTTATGCTTACGTTTTCGTGCGTTACGGGGTGTTCAAAAGAAACGGACCGTGCGTGCAGGTGAATACCGCCCCCGGGGTTTGAGCGGCGGGCGCCGTATTTCAGGTCCCCCTTGATTGGGCAGCCGATATATGCCAACTGGCATCGTATCTGGTGGTGCCTGCCTGTTTCCATGCGTACCTCGAGAAGGGTGTACCGCTCGGCTTCCGAAAGAGTGCGGTAGGTCATGACCGCCTGTTTTGCCTGCCGTGACGCCGGCTGTTTCGCCTGCTCCGCGCCCGACACGTAGGATTTGTTCTGCACCTCGTTTTTGTACAGGTTATGTTCGAGCCTTCCTTCCGCCGCAGGCGGCCGTCCTTCGACAACAGCCCAATATGACTTTTCCACCAGCTTGTCCCTGAAAAGGGCATTGAGGCGGGAAAGAGCCTTGCCCGTCTTCGCGAAAAGAACGACGCCGCTCGTGGGACGGTCGATACGGTGGGTAACGCCCAAAAAGACATTACCCGGCTTCGTGTCCCTTTCCTTGATCCGGGCTTTCAGCAATTCGACGAGGGGTGTGTCGCCCGTTTTGTCTCCCTGCACGATCTGTCCGCAGGCCTTGTTGACCGCCAGGATGTGATTGTCTTCAAACAGAATATCGATTGTTTCCATTGTTCTGCCACAGAATATATCCACTTCCGTACACGAAAGCAACAGAAAAAAATTCAGGATTGCCCCTCTTGGCTGACTTTTTAAAATAGTGTAAACTCCGCACCGTTCCCCAAAAAGAGGTGTGCAATGGTAAAGGCAGGTTTTATCGGTTGGCGGGGCATGGTGGGTTCCGTGCTCATGGAAAGGATGCTTGCGGAAAAAGATTTTCTGACGAAGAACGGTTCTCCGTCCTGCGAAACGGTATTTTTTTCCACTTCCCAGATAGGAAAAAAAGGGCCCGACGTGGGCATGGATACCGGCCTGCTTAAGGATGCGTTTGATCTAGGGGAATTGAAAAAACTTGACCTCATCGTTACCTGCCAGGGAGGGGATTACACAACCGGGGTTTACCGGAAACTCCGCGATGAAGGCTGGAAAGGCTTCTGGCTGGACGCGGCTTCCACCCTGCGCATGGCCGAGGACAGCGTTATCGTGCTGGATCCGGTAAACCGCGATGTCATAGACGCGGCCCTTTCGAAAGGCATTAAAAATTTCATAGGCGGCAACTGTACCGTAAGCCTCATGCTCATGGGCCTGGGCGGGCTCTTCCGGGAAGGCCTCGTGGAATGGATGAGCACCATGACCTACCAGGCCGCTTCCGGCGCGGGCGCAAAGAACATGCGCGAGCTGCTTGTGCAGATGGGCATGGTTGCCGGAGCGCCTGGAAATCTTCTAGATGATCCGGATTCGCCCATACTGGACATAGACACGAAGGTAACAGACCTGCTCAGGAGCGGAAGCCTGCCGGCGGATAATTTCGGCGCGCCTCTTGCCGCGAGCCTCATACCCTGGATTGACAAAGCCGTAGAGGCGGGCCAGACCAGGGAAGAGTGGAAAGGTTATGCGGAGACGAACAAGATTTTAGGGTTTGCGAAACCGATACCCGTAGACGGCATCTGCGTCCGGGTAGGCGCCATGCGCTGCCACAGCCAGGCTGTAACAATCAAGCTTACAAAAGATATTCCGCTGGAAGAAATAACCGGCATCATTGCGAAAACCAACCAATGGGTGCAGGTGGTTCCGAATACAAAGGAAGACACCCTTAAATACCTGACTCCGGCGGCAGTGTCCGGAACGCTCAAGGTCCCCGTGGGCCGCATTCATAAGATGAATCTCGGTCCCGAATATGTGGCCGCCTTTACCGTGGGAGACCAGCTCCTCTGGGGGGCTGCGGAACCCATACGGCGGATGTTCAGGATTCTGATTGACTACATAGGCTCCTGTTAAGCTTAAAGGGGGTATTGCTTTAGGCAGGAATTACTCGAGCATCCCGGGCAGTTTTTCCACAAAATCCCTGATGTCGTCACGGACACGGCGGTAGATCGCCAGGGCTTCATCCGGACCGGAGGCGAGTTTTGCCAGGGCAGGCGGATCGTAGAAATCCCTGTGCAGAAGTTTTACCCGCGCCGGGAAATAGGGACAGGTTTCCGCGGCCCTGCTGCACACGGTTACCGTATAGTCCAGGGGTCCAGTCTGCAGCTCTTTGAGGGTCTTGCTGTAATGGCGTGATATGTCAATCCCGGCTTCCGCCATGACCTTGACGGCGTTCGGATTTAGTCCGTGTTTTTCAATGCCCGCCGAGTAAACAGTGTACCTGTCTCCGTGTAATGCCCTCATAAAGCCTTCCGCCATCTGGCTCCGGCAGGAATTTCCCGTGCAGAGAAAGAGTATTGTCTTTTTCTGTTCCATGCGGATACCTTACCATATGCGCTGTGCCGGTAATAGAGGAATTATTTTGTATGAAAGCTAGGAAATTCGCAAGGATTCAATGGAAAGGAAAAGGCGGCTACCGGGAGGTACTGGCGATTGCGATACCCCTGGTCTTGAGCAACGGCGCCCATACCCTGCAGCAGTTTATAGACAGGGTTTTCCTGTCCTGGTATTCCCCGGACGCGGTGGCTGCGGCCCTGCCCTCGGCTATCATAAACTGGACCTTCTTGAGCCTGTTTATCGGCATGGCCGGATACGTCAGCACCTTCATCTCCCAGTATTACGGCGCGGGCATGAAGGAAAAGATTGGACACCTTCTCTGGCAGGGAATATATATAAGCCTTATCGGCGGGGTGCTGATGTATGCCCTTATTCCGCCGGCGAAGGCTTTCTTCGGATTTATCGGGCATTCTCCGGAAGTCCAGGTCTACGAGGTGACATATTTCAGGATTTTGAGCTGGGGATCTCCTCTTGTTATCCTTCAGGCCGCCCTGTCCTCCTATTATTCCGGCCTCGGGAAAACCTGGCCCATTCTCGTCATCAACACGACAGGGTCGATTATTAATGCGGTGCTCGATTACCTGCTCATTTTCGGAAACGGCGGTTTTCCCGAGCTTGGGGTAGCGGGCGCGGCAATCGCCACGGTAATTGCCGAAGCCGTTGTGGTGCTTATCTATTTCCTGGTCATTATGAGCAGGAAGCATGAGCGGGAGCACGGAGTCCGATCCGGCTTGAGGTTCGAGTTTAAGCTTGTTTCTCAGCTTTTAAAATACGGTCTTCCGGCGGGCGTTCAGTTCCTCATCGACATATCCGGTTTTACGGTGTTCATCTTACTTATAGGCAAGCTCGGCACCACAGCCCTGGCAGCGACGAACATTGCTTTCAGCGTCAACAGCCTTGGATTCATGCCCATGATCGGCATCGGTTCCGCGGTTTCCGTGCTGGTGGGAAGGTACATTGGCGGCAGGGATGTGCCGTCGGCGGAACGGACAGTTTCCTCCGCCATGCGCATGATCTTTATCTACATGGGCGCCATAGCGTTTATGTATTTTTTTCTGCCCCGTATTTTTATGTTCCCCTATAAAATACAGGCAGCGTCCGGATCTTTTAATGAAATTGAGAAGATAACCACCAACCTGCTCAAGTTTATCGCGGTATATTCATTTTTCGACGCTTTCACCATCAATTATTCCTCGGCCATCAAGGGTGCCGGGGACACGAAATTCGTCATGGTGATGATTGCAATCATGTCCCTATGCATCCTGACCATTCCGAGCTATCTTGTCATTGTGGTTTTCAGGAAAAATATCTACACCGCATGGATCGTCGCTTCTGCATATATCTGCCTTCTCGGTGTCGCTTTTTACCTGCGTTACAGGCAGGGAAAGTGGAAGGGAATGACGGTTATTGAAAGGTAAGGGATCGGCGGATATGTTTGACGTTTTAGTCCTCGGCGCCGGTCCTGCCGGACTCTTCTGCGCTTTGCAGGCCGCTTCCGCCGCGCGTTCCGCCGGCAGAAGATTAACAATAGGGGTTCTCGAGAAAAACAGCGGAGCCGGCAGAAAACTTTTGTTGTCGGGCTCCGGAAGGTGCAACCTTACCCACACCGGGCCTGCTGCGGATTTTTATACCCATTACGGGGAAAACGGAAAATTTCTTAAAGCCTGCCTTCAGGCGTTTCCCAATACATCACTCACGGCTTATTTCGAAAGCCGCGGCGTCAGGCTTGCGGAACTGGAGAACGGCAAGGTTTTTCCTGAATCCGGAAAAAGCGGGGATGTTCTGGGTGTGCTTCTCCGTGAGTGCCGGGAATCCGGCATCGAAATTGTCCATAAGTCCCCGGCCGTGGCCTTAAGCATTTCACAGTCCCTTTTCAGTGTTAAAACCGCGGACCGGGTTTTTGCCGCCGGAAGCGTTGTCATTGCTACGGGGGGGAAGTCCTACCCCGCGACAGGTTCCAGCGGTGACGGATACGGAATGGCCGCCGGTCTGGGCCACCGTATTACTGCTCCCCGTCCCGCGCTGGCGCCGGTCCTGGTGAAAGACTACCTGTTCGGCGGCTGTGCCGGCAATTCCCTCAAAAACAGCCCCCTCTTTCTTTACCGGGAAAACCGGATTGCCGCCAAAGGCAGGGGCGATGTTCTCTTTACCCATCAGGGGCTGTCCGGTCCGGGCATTCTCGATATGAGCAGGTACATGAAGGCGGGTGATGAAATACGCATCAGCATGACGGGAGGCAGCCGGGATGAAAATTTCAACCGTGAATTCTTAAGCCGGGTGTCCGCAGGCGGAAGGAAAAAGCTTAAAGCAATTATTGCCTCCTACGGTTTGTCCGAAGCGGTTTCTGTAACCCTTCTCGAGTTTTGCGGTCTTTCGGAGGACGCGAAAGCTGCGGAACTTGACAGCGGCCGGCGCAGCAGGCTGCTTGATGCGCTGTGCGCCATGCCTTTCATCATTCAGTCTACCGGCGGCTTCGAAACCGCCATGGTGACGGCCGGCGGCATCTGCCTTGCCGAGGTAAATCCGAAGACCATGGAATCACACCTCGTTCCGGGTCTTTTTTTCGCCGGGGAGGTGCTCGACATTGACGGAGATACGGGAGGCTACAATCTGCAGGCAGCCTTCTCAACCGGCTGGATGGCCGGGACCGGTATCGCCCTGCGGCATGGTAATACGCAGATCGTGCCCTCCTCTTGACAGCCTTTTCATTACGGCATCAAATACCTAAATACCATGAAAACCAACCGCGACATGCTGGCGTATCTGGAAGGCATTTTCTCGATTGTTATTAACAGCGTACTGTTCATTCTCAAGTACTGGGCCGGGCTCGTGACCGGTTCCATAGCCATTATTGCGGATGCCTGGCACACTCTTTCCGATTCCCTCACCTCCCTGGTGGTCATTGTCGGCACCAGGACAGGCGCTAAACCCGGGGACAAGGAGCACCCCTTCGGCCACGGCAGGGCCGAGCTGGTGGCTTCCCTCGTAATCAGCGTCATGCTGGCAGTCGTGGGCGTAAAATTCGGCATTGACGCAATCAATAAACTCATTGCCAGGGAGGCAGCCTCCTTCAAGCCCCTGGCGCTTGTCATTTTTATCGCATCCGTTGCGGTCAAGGAAGGTCTTGCCCAGTTTGCCTATTGGAGCTACAGAAAGACCGGGCGCCAGTCCCTGAAAGCGGACGGCTGGCATCACAGAAGCGACGCCATTGCCTCAGTCATCATCATCATCGGCATCGTAATCGGCCCCTATGTGTGGTGGATAGACGGCGTGATGGGGCTGCTGGTGGCCCTTCTCATTCTCTACGCCACCTTCGAAATTGCGAAGGATGCCATCAATCCCCTTATCGGTGAAGAACCGGGCGAGGATCTGGTTAAAAGAATAACAGCCATAGCTGCGGAAAAAGCCTCGGAGGCTGTCGGGGTTCACCATATTCATATGCACCGGTACGGAGACCATACCGAGCTCACCTTTCACGTGCAGATGGCAGGGGACATGCATCTGAGCAAGGCGCATTCGATAGCCACCCGGATTGAGGAAGGCATTCAGGAAGAGCTCAATATATTCGCGACTGTCCACCTGGAACCCCTGCCCAAGC
>SPDA01000263.1 GCA_004525155.1 Spirochaetales bacterium | reverse complement strand
TTTGTGGAGGAATGCGATCAGATAATCGTAGCCATAGGCCAGCGGCTGGATATCAAAAAGGTTTTCGGTAATCTGGACATACATCTTTCACCGAACGGTTTTGTCAAGGTCAACCCCCTCACTGGCCAGACCAACATTCTCTGGATATTCTCCGGCGGCGACGCTTCCGCGGGCCCGGCCTCTGTTGTGACAGCCGTAGGTGAAGGAGAAAAGGCGGCGGCAGGAATCGATTTTCTTTTTACCGGAGAAGATCACGCTTTCTGGAGGGAGGATCAGGCTGTACAAACAGAATACGATCCGGATGCGGATCCCGTACCCTATCCGCGCGAAAAAATACCCGTCATTTCGGTTGATCGGCGCATATCCAACTTCGATGAAGTCGAACAGCCGTGGCTGGAAAGTGCCGCCATCAGACAATGCAGCCGATGCCTGCGCTGCGATTACGGAAAGACACCAGTCAGAAAGGAGGTAATTTTACATGCTTAACATGAAGATCAATAACAGAGAGATTACCGTAGATCCGGGAACAACGATTCTGGAAGCATCCCGCAGTCTCGGCATCGAGATTCCGACCCTCTGTTTTCTGGAGGGAAGAAATCCTCTCGGCGCCTGCCGGGTGTGTATGGTGGAAGTGGAGGGAGCGAAATCCCTCATGGCGGCCTGCGCGACGCCGGCGGCAGACAAGATGGTAGTGCATACGAATAATAAGCGCGTCAGGGAAGCCAGAAAAACCGTGGTTGAACTGATTTTAAGCGAACACGAGGGTAACTGCCAGTACTGTGTACGAGGAAATGACTGCGAACTCAAGGCCCTGGGAAATCAGCTAGGCATACGGGACCTTCGTTACAACGGAGAAAAACCAAAAGCCATCGTGGATGACAGTACTCCCGCACTGATCCGTGATACGGCCAAGTGCATCAAGTGCAGACGATGTGTCACTGTGTGCGCAGAGGTACAGCGCGTAGGGGCCCTCGCTCCACAAAACCGCGGCTACGATACAATTATTGGACCCGCCTTCGATTCCAACCTGGACGGCGTGGCCTGCGTTCAGTGCGGTCAGTGTGCCGCGGTCTGCCCCGTCGGGGCCATTTCCGAGAAAAGCCATGTGGATTCAGTATGGACGGTCCTGGAAGATCCTGAAAAATTCGTAGTGGTCCAGACGGCGCCTGCCATCCGTGCAGCTCTCGGCGAATGCTTCGGCTATCCTGCCGGCACCCTGGTTACGGGTAAAATGGTAACCGCCCTGCGCCAGCTCGGCTTCAATGCCGTGTTCGATACCAACTTCACCGCAGATCTGACAATTATGGAAGAGGGGACGGAGCTTCTAACAAGACTAAAAAAAGCCCTGGTTGACAAGGAAAAGGTGGCTTTACCGATGTTCACCAGCTGTTCCCCGGGATGGATTAAATTCGCAGAGTATTACTACCCCGAATTCCTGCCCAACCTGTCCACTTGCAAATCTCCCCAGCAGATGTTCGGTGCCATTGCAAAGACTTATTACGCGGCAAAAGCGGGGGTGAATCCCGCAAAGATGATCGTTGTTTCCGTCATGCCTTGTACGGCGAAAAAATTCGAATGTCAGCGGGAAGAGATGGACGACAGCGGATACAAGGATGTTGATTACGTTCTTACCACCCGCGAACTCGGCCAGATGATTTCCTCCGCAGGTATCGACTTCGGTGGACTGGAAGACGGGACAATGGATTCCCCTATCGGATTGGGATCGGGTGCTGCGGATATCTTCGCAAATACCGGCGGGGTTATGGAAGCAGCCTTACGTACAGCCTATGAACTCGTAACAGGCAAGGAACTTCCCATGAAAAACCTCCATGTAACGCCTGTTGCCGGTCTGGAAGGCATAAAGGAAGCCTCCGTCCCTATCACGGAAACAGTTCCCGCCTGGTCATTCCTGAAAGGAGCCGAATTGAAAGTGGCGGTTGCCCATAATCTTGGAAATGCCGCAAAACTACTGGACAACATAAAAGCAGGTAAATCCAATTACCACTTTGTGGAAATAATGACATGTCCCGGAGGATGTATCGGAGGCGGAGGCCAGCCTAGGATGACCACAGATGCAAAACGAAGAGCCCGGATTCAGGCTATCTACAAAGAAGACGAAGGAAAGAAGCTCCGAAAATCACATGAAAATGCCGAAGTGCTGCAGATTTACAACGAATTTCTCAAAGAACCTCTCGGGGAGAAATCTCACCACTTGCTGCATACCAAGTATAAGCAGCGTACACTCGTTTAATCAAATTCGGTTGTCGCCGGAGTCCGCGAACTGCGCTCCGGTTGACAATCATTAATGCAGTATCTTTGGCCACACCAATTTCAGGATACAATTAGGCGGCCTATCAAGAATGCCCAGGAAACCCTTGTGAATACAATATATCCCGCTGTAAACATAATCGGTTGCATGTTTTACAATCCCGGACTCAACAGGGTTTTTCGCGATATAAATAAAGGTGGCAAGATATTGCCTGATACCACTGATTATTTTACTGCTGAACCTGTCATACCATACATGCCCCGTGAGATGGAACATTCTATTATACCGCATTGCGAAAACACTTAAAATCCACTGCATTATTTTGGATAAATTTGATTTTTTTAAAGGCTTAATGATAAAATGAATATGATTTCCCATAATACAAAAATTTTTTATGCTAAAACCATATTTCCCCTTCGCCCTCTGAACAATGGCAAGAAGCATTTTCTTAATTTTTTCCGATTCAAGTAATAATTCCTGCCTGTTAATTCGCGCTGTTACATGATAACTTGCATGATTTCTTAACTCTCTTGGCCGTCTCATTTAAAACTCCAGAAGCCTTGATTACTATTTATACAGACCTTTCTTTTCTTCTGCTTCAAATTTCAGTATTTTTTTCCTCCGTCCCCAAAAAACGTTTCACGAACCTCTAAAAACCATGTATAATAGTCCTCAATTATGAATGATTTTATGAGTATCGCGGTCAATGAAGCGGAAGAAGGTATCAAAAGAAACCATGGCGGTCCCTTTGGCGCTGTTATCGTACACAAAGGGAAGGTAATCGCAAAAGCGCATAACTGCGTTATCCATTCCAACGATCCCACTGCCCACGCGGAAATGCTTGCCATCAGGAAAGCGAGCCGAAAACTAAAACGGTTCGATCTATCCGATTGCGAACTCTACACTTCCTGTGAACCTTGTCCCATGTGTTTTGCGGCAATTCACTGGGCCAAGATGAAAACCATGTATTTCGGCTGTACCAGGGAAGACGCGGCGGCTATCGGTTTTGACGATAAATACATCTATGATGTGCTGGGCTGTAAAACGGACGAACTTCAGGTTGAACAGATACAGATAGATCGTGAATCCTGTCTTAAACCTTTTTCCTCATGGGCCGGAAAACCGGATAAGAAACCCTACTAAACAAGGAACCGCTATGAATTTCGAATGGATGAGCTTCGTTGAATTCGGCATCATTGCCCTCGCGCTGGTTATCGGCACATTTTTTCGGGCGAAAATCAAATTTTTTCAAAAATTCATGATACCGAACTCTATTACCGCCGGAATCATTCTTCTTCTTTTCTACAGTCTTCTGGCTCCAAAAATCAACATTTCAACAAAATTTCTGGAAAACCTCGTATACCATCTTGTAAACATCTCTTTTGTGGCTATGGCCCTTCGCAAGCCTGGAAAACGGAAACACGAAAAACGTCCTGCTTTCGCCACAGCAATGAATATCCTCTCGGTATATGTCATCCAGGGTGCCCTGGGCCTTATTCTCACGTTTATATTTATAAAAACCTTTATTCCCGGTCTTTTTCCAAGTTTTGGATTCTTCATTCCACTAGGATTCGCTTTAGGCCCCGGGCAGGCCTTCGCCATAGGTCAGAAATGGGAAGCACCGGCCTATGGTTTTGAAGGATCCGGTTCAGTAGGCCTCACTTTCGCAGCTGTCGGCTTCTTCTGGGCCATTTTCGGCGGGGTATTTCTTATCAACCTGGCCATCCGTAAGGGATGGATAAAACCGCCGAGCAGTTCAACCGGGGACGGAGCTAACCGCAGCGGCCTTCTCAGACACGATGACAAGTTTCCCATAGGCGCTCATCTGACAACCCAGAGCGAGGCAATAGAAACTTTTGCCTTCAATATTTCCATAATATTCATTGTATACCTGGCTGCCTTCCTTTTCCTAAAGCTCCTTACCTTCCTGCTGTCCTTTGCCGGTCCCATGGGCATGAGTCTCGCCGAAAGTTTCTGGGGTATTTCCTTTATCTTTGCCACCCTTTTTGGCCTGATAGGACGAAAGGTTATCGACCTGTTCCGAGTAGGTCACATCCTCGAAAACGGCACCTTGACGCGAACCACGGGTCTTTCCGTCGATTTCATGGTTGCCGCCTCTATAGGCGCCATATCCGTAAAATTCGTCCTGGCCTATTGGATACCTATACTCGTTATGTGCGCCACAGGAGGAATCGTAACTCTTGTTTTCATGGTGTGGATGAGTTCACGCGTTTATACGGACCATAAGTTTGAAAGGATGATCCTCAT
>SPDA01000401.1 GCA_004525155.1 Spirochaetales bacterium | reverse complement strand
CGGGGACGATGTGGAAATAGAAAAGGCGAACATTCAGCTTATCGGTCCCACCGGTACCGGGAAAACACTTCTTGCCAGGACCCTGGCGAAGAAACTCCGGGTGCCCTTCGCCATTGCCGATGCCACCACCCTGACAGAGGCTGGTTACGTGGGCGAAGATGTGGAGAACATCCTGCTTAAGCTCATCCAGAACGCTGGCAACAATATAGCGGCGGCGGAGCGCGGTATTATCTACATAGATGAAATCGACAAGATTTCCAAAAAAGGCGAAAACGTGTCCATTACCAGGGATGTGTCCGGTGAAGGAGTCCAGCAGGCCCTGCTTAAAATAATAGAAGGAACCGTTGCTTCCGTGCCCCCCCAGGGCGGAAGAAAGCATCCGAACCAGGAGATGCTCCGCATAGACACCACCGACATTCTGTTCATCTGCGGCGGCGCTTTCGTGGGTCTGGACAGGATAATAGAATCCAGGACAGCCCAGCACCCCTTGGGTTTCGGGGCGGACGTGCAGTCCGTGCACAACAAGAACCTCGAGGAGCTGTATTCGCGTCTGCATCCGGATGATCTCATCAAATACGGCATGATCCCGGAATTTGTCGGCAGGCTTCCGATCCTGGTGACCCTCAACAACCTCGGCAAGGAAGAGCTCAGGGATATCATAACCCAGCCGAAAAATTCGATATTGAAGCAGTATCAGCGCTCCCTCAAATACGACGGCGTACACCTCGAGTTTGAAGAGGAGGCGGTGGATGCCATTGCCCAGAAGGCCCTGGATATGAAAACCGGCGCCCGGGGTATCCGCACGATTGTCGAAAAAATCATGATGGACATCATGTACGATATCCCTTCCATCAAGGGTGATAAGCGGGTCGTCGTCACAAAACACGTCATTGTAAACCAGGAAAAGCCGGAAGTAGTCGTTCAGAAAAAATCCGCATGAGACTGGTGAACAGACAGGACAAAAACCAGAAGCCGGATGGCCCCCGGCGCTTAAAACCGCAGCGGCAAAGCCCGTTCAAGGATTCAGGGCAGCGTGAACTTCCGCTCGTGCCGCTCAAGGGTCTCGTTATTTTTCCCAACACAGTGGTACCTTTTTTTGCCGGCAGGGAATCCAGCGTCGCCGCCGTGGACGAAGCCATGAGTTCCGACAGGCTCCTTTTCCTCGCCTGCCAGAAAACGGAGACCGAGGAACCCGAAGAGGAGGATATTCATCCCTACGGAACCTTGAGCCGCATTATGCAGGTCATAAAACTGCCGGACGGAAACATCCGTGTCCTGGTGGAAGGCCTCGAAAGAGGCGTGATTCTGAAATATACAAAAAAAAAACCTGCCTGCCGCGTGCAGGTGGTACTTATCCCGGATCTGAAAGAGGTAACGACCACAACCTCCGCCCTCATGCAGATTCTCCAGGTCGCCTTTCAGCGGTACGCGAAGTATCATAAAAAACTGCCCCAGGAATCGGCGGCTGCCGTGGACAGGGCGGAATTCCCCGATAAACTCGCCGATCTCATAGCCACGCACATCAACATAAAACCCGAAACCAAGGTGGAGCTGCTTTCGATCAAGGAACCCGCGGAACGGCTGGAAAGGCTCTCCGTCATCCTGGAAGCTGAAAACGAGGTGGCTGCGCTTCAGGGCAAGATAAACAGTGAAGTCAAAAAGCGCCTGGAAAAGGGGCAGAAGGAATATTTCCTCAACGAACAGATTCGGGAAATCCACAAGGAACTCGGCAGGGGAGACGACGACGTGAACGGCGCCAGGGAACTGGAGGCAAAACTGCAGGAAAAGCCCATGCCCGAGGAGATACGGGAAAAGGCGCAGAAGGAACTGAAACGGCTTTCACGGCTGGCGGCCATGTCCCCGGAATCCGGCGTGCTGCGGACCTACCTCGAATGGATCTGCGACCTGCCCTGGATGGAGAAGAGCGAAGACCGGAAGGACATTGACGAGGCGGAGATCATCCTCAACGAGGACCATTACGATCTGAAAAAGGCCAAGGAGAGGATACTCGATTTTATCGCGGTGCATCAGCTTAAAGACAGGATGAAGGGGCCTATCCTCTGTTTCGTGGGACCTCCGGGCACCGGTAAAACCTCCCTCGGCCGCTCCGTGGCGAGGGCCCTGGGCAGGGAGTTTGTGCGTATTTCCTTAGGCGGTGTGCGGGACGAGGCGGAAATCCGCGGCCACCGGAAAACCTATGTGGGGGCCCTGCCGGGTAAAATAATCCAGGCCCTGAAAAGGGTGGGGACCGTCAACCCCGTGTTTCTCCTGGATGAAATAGACAAGATCAATTCCGATTTCAGGGGCGACCCTGCCTCGGCCCTGCTGGAAGTACTGGACCCCGAACAGAATTTTGCTTTCGCGGACCATTACATGGAGGTGCCCTACGATCTCTCCCGGGTCATGTTCATAACCACCGCGAATTCGATGCACAATATACCTCATCCCTTGCGGGACAGGATGGAAATAATCGAGATAAACGGTTATTCCGATTTTGAAAAGGTGCAGATTGCCCGGGAGTTCATCATACCCAAACAGCTTATGGAAAACGGCCTCGACTGGGCGGACATCAAATTCCACAAAAACGGCATAATGAAGATAATTCACGGCTACACAATGGAATCCGGGGTTCGGAACCTGGAAAGGGAAATAGCTGCCATAATCCGGAAAATTGCCCGGAAAGCGGTTAAACAGGGCTATACTTCGGATTCGCTGCAAAAAACTGCGCCTGAGGGCGGGCCCGAAAACCAGTTTACCTGCGTGGTAACGGCCGGGGCCGTGCCGAAATACCTCGGAGCGGAGAAATTTCAGGAAAACAAGGTTTTAAGCGACATGCGGCCCGGTCTCGCCTACGGACTCGCCTGGACCGAACTGGGCGGCGCCCTGCTTACTGTGGAGGCGGCCCCTCTTGCGGGCAGCGGACAGCTCATACTTACCGGCAACCTGGGTGATGTCATGAAGGAGAGCGCGAAAATAGCCCTGTCCTTTATCAGGACCTATTACAACCGCCTCGGCCTGCACGCGGACTTTATGAAAGACAGGGACCTGCACATCCACGTACCGGAAGGGGCCATTCCGAAGGACGGTCCTTCCGCCGGCATAACGCTGGTTACCGCACTGCTCTCCGCCCTCGCGGGGGCTCCCATGCTGCCGGGCATTGCCATGACCGGGGAAATAACGCTTACCGGAAGACTCCTGCCCGTAGGCGGCATCAAGGAAAAAATGCTTGCGGCTTTCCGCAACAAGCTTAAAACCGTTATCCTTCCCGCGGACAACAGAAAGGATACGGAGGAACTGCCCGCGGAAGTGCTT
>SPDA01000159.1 GCA_004525155.1 Spirochaetales bacterium | reverse complement strand
TATAAAGAATACTTCAGCAGCGGGAAAAATATGCTGGAGGGGCAGCTTAAGGGTCTCAAGTGGCTGTATGAAAACGTCAAGTCCGATCATTATCAGATTTTAATAAGCCCGGTATTTGCCTATGTATCCGAAGCGGAAACCTTCGGTGCGGAAGTGGAGTACCGGGACAATGATATTCCCTGGGTGAAAAAGCATTGTGTCGAGAATGAGGACGATCTGAAAAAACTTGAAAAAATTGATTTTATCCATTCAGGCATCCATGGCAGGGAAGTTAGATTCCGCGAAGAAATGATGAAAATTGCGGGCAGCTACAAAATACGTTTTAAAGACGGCGTCGAGACCGGTATTGAGGACAAGATCAAGCTTGGACTGCATAATTACAGCTATGCCTCCGGTATTCCGGGGATAGGGGTGGCAGGCGGGACGATCGGCACCATGCTTAATGCGAATGATATTCGGGGCTCGGAAAACATCATGATCGACCTGTACGAAGCCCCTCAATTTGCGGCAAGACTGCTTGAAATCATTACCGATAAGATTATCCAGTGGGTGGAATATTCGAAACAGGTCTGCGGCGATCCGAAGGAAGGCGTGTTTATCGGGGATGACGGTGCGGCCAACCTTTCGCCGAAAATGTACGAGGAATTTCTGCTGCCCCACCACAAGAGAATGAAGGCGCATTTCGGTGGTTATACGACGTTTCATGCGGATGCAAAAGGGCATCACCTGTTTCCCTACCTTGCAGACGAACTGAAGGTTGATGATTTTTCCGGTTTCAGCTATCTGGACGATAAAAAATTAACAGCGGACACCTTCGGCGGAAAAACGGTGCTCTGCGGCAACATCAATCCCATGAATCTCGAAACGGGTACAAAAGAATCCGTTATGGAGGAGTGCAGGGATGCCATTGAGCATTTCGCGCCTTACAGCGGTTTCTTTCTTAAAGACGGCGACAATATTACTCCCAACACCCCGCTGGAAAATATTAATGCCCTGCACGAGGCTGCGGAAAAATACGGCAGGTACTGAAAATATAGATTTGATCTGATACGCTATTTGACATGCGGGTAAAACCGTCTTATAATCCGTTTGTTCAATGAATCAACAAAATTGAAAAATCATCTGCACGGCAAGGAAGGCGCACATGGTATTCGACCATATCGGCTGTACAACACCGGTTAAAAAAGAAAACTCGTTCTGGGTGGAAAACACACGGGTATGGGTTACCAACCCCAAGGACCATCCCTTCATGGTGGAGTGGCTCTTTTACGAGCCGGACAGCCCCTGTCCGGAAGCGCTCAAGCAGAACCCCCACGTGGCATACCGGGTAAAAAACCTCGACGAGGCGGCCAGGGGACTTACGCTCCTTTTAGGGCCGATGATCGTTGATGAATTTGTAAGGGTCGGGTTTTATCAGTATGAGGATGGATCCGTGGTGGAGCTCATGGAATACCTGAGGGACGAGAATGAATGGTTCCCCAGACAGCAGCCGGAAAGGTAAACATCCATGAACGGCAATCCGGTAAAACAAAAACCCGCCCTTTTCGGCGGACCGAAAACAGCGGATGCGGTCTTTCCTCCCTGGCCCCAGTTTGCGGAAAAAACCCTTACGGATATTCTTGAACCTCTTAAGACCGGAAAGGTGAATTACTGGACAGGAACGCGGGGCATGGAGTTCGAAAAAAAATGGGCAGCCTGGATCGGCGCCCCGCATGCCGTTTCCTGCACCAACGGAACGGCTGCCCTGCACATTGCCCTGGGCGGCATGAACATCGGGCCGGGAGATGAGGTAATCGTTCCGTCCTATTCCTTCATCGCCTCCTCCTTTGCCGCGGTACAGGCCGGCGCAATCCCTGTGTTCTGCGATGTGACAGACGATCACACCATCGACCCAGCCGGGATAGAGGCGCTTATCTCCCCGCGGACGAAAGCGATAGTGGTGGTACATCTCTACGGCGTGGTCTGCGACATGGGGCCGATTAGGGAAATTGCCCGGAAGCACGATCTGAAAGTGGTGGAAGACTGCGCCCAGTGCTTCGGCGGCGAATATAAGGGAAAAAAAGCGGGTACCATCGGCCACGCCGGCGCCTTCAGTTTCTGCCAGAGCAAGCACTTTACCACCGGCGGCGAGGGCGGCATGGTGGTGACGGGCGATGATGACAGGGCCTGGGAATTCAGGTCCTTCAGGGACCACGGCTACGACGTGGCCGAGCGGCTCAACCTGTTGGCGCTGGAGGAAAAGCTTCCCTACATCCACAACAGGGTGGGCTTCAACTACCGTATGACGGAGATGCAGTCCATCATCGGCATTAACGAGCTGGAACGTTTCGACACCTGGAACCTGAAACGCAGAAGGGCCTATGCCGCGGTATACGACAAGGCTTTCCTCGGTCTGCGCGGTATCAAGGCCCTTCCCCGCAACACGGAGGAACGCCGCAACGCCTACTGGTGGTATCCCGTTCTCCTCGATTTGAAGGAGCTCAGCTGCACGGCGGATGAATTCCGCAGGGCCCTCACCGCTGAAGGTATTCCCAACTACGGCATTCAATGGCCCGAGGCCTACGAGGAAAAAGCCTACCGTGAACAGCGGGGTTTTGGCATTGCGCGGTTTCCTTTTCTGTCGAAGGAATACACTGACGCCGCCGCTGCGGATTATACGAAATATTTCTGCGAAACCGCCCACAGGCTCCGGGACGAAACGGTGAGTCTTTTCCTGCATCCCACCTGGGAAGAGGAACACATCGGTCTGTGCATTGCGGGTGTAACAAAGATATTGAACCACTATTACCGGTAAGGAGGAGTCCCATGGCAAAATACAAAGCAGGCGTTTTCGGCGTCGGAGACGTTTCGAAAGAATACATAAAAGCGGTAAATCTTAATCCCCTGAGCGAAGTCGCCGCTGTGGTAGGCAGAGACAAGAAGAAGACAGAGGACAGGATAGCTTCCTGGGGACTTTCATGCGAAGTCCTGGCTACCTACGAAGAACTTGTTGCCAGAAAGGATATCGGCATCATCATCAACACAGGACCGCACCACATGCACGCGCAGGAAACCATCGCGGCGGCAAAGGCAGGGAAGCACATCATCTGCGAAAAGCCCATAGGCATGACCTTTGCGGAAATGGTCAATGTGCGGGACGCGGTTAAAAAGGCGGGGGTCAAATTCCAGAACGGACTGGCCCTGCGCTGGAACCCGTTTATTGCCAACATGAAGCGGCTGTGCGAAAAGGAGGCTTTCGGCAGGATCTTTTACGCCGAGGCGGATTACTTCCACGGACTGGGTCCCTGGTGGAACGGGTTCACCTGGGGCGGGCAGAAGAAAAGCGGCGGACCTTCCGCATCCCTGGTCGCGGGCATACACGCCGTGGACCTTTTGCGGTATATCTGCGGTGAAGCCGAGGAGGTGTATGCCAACATGGTCTTCGGCCACAGGAAGGATTTCGAGTACGCGCCAACCTACATGGCCACCGTGAAATTCAAAAACGGCGCTATCGGCAAGACGAGCTGCAGTTTCGAAATAGAATCACCCTATCTCATGAACTTTCTGTTCCACGGCTCAAAGGGTTCCGTTTCGAACAAGCGTTTCTACAGCAAGGATCTCTTCCCCGGTCAGACGGGCTGGCAGGAGTTCGAGACGGTTATGCCGGACAGTCCCTCCGTGTCCCACCATCCTTTCCGCTTTCTTGTGGATGATTTTATTAACGCCGTGGATACTGGGGCGGACACTGTGCTCAACATCGATGAGACTTTCAAGACCCACGAGCTCTGCGTCGCCATTGACCGTTCCATGGAGACAGGGGAGAAGGTAAAGCTGCCGCTCGATGTATGAGATGGCATGAGGTAATTTCGAAGTTTTTCGGTATTATTTTTCTCCTGGCCCTGGTGCTGGGTTTCCTGCTGCCCGGGGTTTTTCTTCCGTTGTCGGGGATAACGATGTACGTCCTCGGCGTGATCATAACGCTGTCTTTTCTCACCCTGGATTACGGGGAATTTTTTAAAACGATAAAACAGTTTTACATTCCCCTGGCCGTATTTGTCATCTACAAACTGCTTCTGCCCGCGGGGCTGTATTTTCTGTTTTCCCTTTGGCAGAGAAATATCGGTCTCGCTGTCCTTCTGCTGGCTGCGACGCCTGTGGGAATGATTACACCGGCGCTGGCACAGATCACGGGGGGGGATCGTTCCTTCGTGCTGGCCCTGGTGATTATCACCGCCTTTACCGCGCCTTTTTACCTGCCTCTGCTGCTTCAGCTGGTGGGGGGCGCGTATATAGAACTCAATGCCCTTTCCATGATGTTTTCCCTCTCCAAGCTCATCTTTATTCCCTTTGCCGTCTCTTTGGTGCTGCGCCGCTTTGTAAGCGGATTTATAAAAAAAACGGCTCCCGCCCACGGCGCGCTTTCGGTAATGCTGCTTGTTTTTGTTCTCCTCGGCATAGCGGCCCAGGGCTCGGCGTACATCCGTGAAAACCCCGCCGTATCCTTAAGCTTCCTGGGCGCTTCCTTCGTTCTCGCCGCCGTGCTTGCCGTTCTCGGATACTTCGGTTTCCGGTTTCTCGGCAGGGAACGGCGGCTTGGCCTGACGGTGGCCGTTACCTACATGAACCTGGCTCTGGCCATAACATTGGCTGCCAAATATTTTACTCCGGACGTGATGCTGTTCTGCATCATGTACGAAGTGCCGGGGAACCTGCTGCCTGTCGTGCTGAGACGGCTCGGGCGCGGGAAGAGGAAACAAATGTTGTAACCGCGGCCGCTGCGAAGGTCAAAACCGGCTGGAAGATCCAGAACAGGGAAGGCACGTAAAAGGCATCGAAAATGCCCCCGAAAAGCACAAGTGTCGCATTTGAGGCGAAGTGCATCAGAACGCCGGCCGTCAGTACGCTTTTTCCCGTGGCGTTGTAGGCGTGGGTGTGGATTACGCTTGTCATTACCACGGTAATGAGGAAAGAGAAGTACGGCATGGAAAATATCCCCCCCATTTCGTACTGGGAAAGCCCCGGTATCAGGAAAGCCGGCGTGTGCCAGAAAGCCCAGACAACACCCAGAAGAAGTCCGGAGGCAAGCGGTCTGAACCTCGACTGAAGCTCGTCGAGAACAAAACCCCTCCACCCAAGTTCCTCGGATACGGCGCCGAGGAAAAATTCGACTAAAAGAAACTGCAGCAGGAGCCGCCAGTCCCGGAACAGGGACAGGACGTTCGAAAAGGGCAGCGGTTTCCCGGCAAAATGGTAAGACACTGCAAGCGATATAAGGATGGTACAGGGAAAAAGAAAAAGGTACACGAGCGCCTGCCCCGTTTTTCCCACAGGCCACCTGAGGACGCGGCGCCAGAAATCCCGGCGTTCGTCCCTGCTCCTCGTGCGGTACACGAAAATAATACCTGTTATTGAAGGGACGAAGGTAATCAGCAGCATGGCGAGTTTGGTGACTGCGGATGAAATCCCCCTGCCCGATAACAGGATCGGCAGGTACAGAACAGCGGACACCAGGTAAACCGACACGAAAAACCTGATCGCGGACACGAGTTTTTTATTTTTCATTTTTGTTCCTCCTTGCATGGAAAAGCGTTTTACGGTATGGTTATATTGCTGACAATGGATATATAACCAATAAAGGAAATATAACCAAATATGGTAATGATGTCAAGGAGAATTTATGCAGATAAGGGAAAAACCGGACCTCATCTTTCACCCCGTCAGAATGAGGATAATCGCGGCTGTTTCGGGGCAAAAAATGACGGCGAAAGATATTGCGGAACTGCTTCCGGATGTACCGC
>SPDA01000017.1 GCA_004525155.1 Spirochaetales bacterium | reverse complement strand
CTTTTCAATTTTCCCCGGTATACCGGCGCCGCGGAGAAGGCGGTGGAATCCATGGCCGCGCAGAAGCCTCTCGTCATCGAGGGCGATGCGGTACTTTCCGGCACCGTTATCCGGCACCTGGTTCTGCCCGGTTTTCTCGATTCTACCCGGCAGGTCTTGCGCTGGTTTAAGGAACGTCTGTATGGTAAAGCACTTATATCGGTAATGGTGCAGTACACCCCGCTTACCCCGGATCTTCCCCTTCCGGCCGGAATTTTTCCGGACAGAAAAGTTTCGGAAAAGGAGTACGAAGAGCTGCTCGGTATCCTTCAGGAACTGGACATCGAGGAAGGATTTATTCAGGAACTGGATGAGGACACAGCCTGGCTGCCGGACTTTTCCAGGGATAACCCTTTTCCTTCTCCGGAATCGCGCACTGTCTGGCATTGGCGGCAGAAGCCTCGTTTTATTAATGATTTACAGATATAGTTAACGTATGCGGCTTACCATCATACACGCCGGGCTGTTGGAGTACGAAAAAGCGCTTGCTCTTCAATATGAGCTTCTCGAAAAAAGGAGCCTCGGCGGCATAGACGACACTCTCCTCCTTCTGGAGCATCCTCCCGTATTTACCCTGGGTAAAAGGGGCCGGCAGTCTGATATACTGGCCCCCGCGGCAATTATCGAGCGGGAAGGCATAACCGTGGTTGAGACGAACAGGGGCGGCGAGACAACCTACCACGGCCCGGGTCAGCTGGTCGGTTACCTCATCATCGACCTCAGGAACCACGGGGATGACATCCGTCAATTCGTCCGGAACTTAGAAGAGGTATTTATCCGGCTGCTTGCGGAAGAATACGGTTTTACGGCAGAAAGGAACCCGAAGCATACGGGCGTCTGGGTGGGTGATGAAAAGATTACCGCCATAGGCATCGCTATAAAGCACCACATAACCATGCACGGATTCGCATTTAATGTGCGCCCGAACCTCAATCATTTTTCCCTCATTGTGCCTTGCGGTATCCGTGACAAGGGCGTTACTTCCCTGGAGAAACTTACAGCCGGGACAGCCGGCGGATCTGAGCGGACAGAAGTGAAATTTGAAACCGTAAGGGAACAGGTCGGCCGGTACTTTCGAAAGGTGTACGGCTATGAGTGAGCATCTGCGCAAACCTCCCTGGCTCACGGTCCGGGCGCGGCACTCGCAGGACTACGAGGCTGTCGAAGCCATGCTCGGGCGGCTCAAGCTTCACACTGTCTGCCACGAGGCCAACTGTCCCAACAGGCACGAATGTTACGGCAGCAGGACCGCCACCTTCATGATCCTCGGCAGGGTGTGCACGAGAAACTGTACCTTCTGCGACGTGGAGAAAGGAAACACCTCGCCGCCGGATCCCCTCGAACCGGGACATGTGGCGGAGGCTGTTGAGGAGCTCGGCCTTGAGTACGTGGTGGTAACATCCGTAACCAGGGACGATCTGCCTGACGGCGGCGCCGGCCAGTTTGCGGAGGTAATCCGCGCAATCAAGGCAAGAAACGCGTCCGTATCCGTCGAGGTCCTGATTCCCGATTTCAGGGGGGATGAAGAAGCCCTTCGCAGGGTCCTTGCCGCTGAACCGGACGTGCTTAACCACAATGTGGAAACCGTGCCGAGACTCTACCCCGAGGTTCGGCCCATGGCTTCTTTCAGGCGGTCCCTCGGCCTTCTTGCTTCGGTAAAAACATTCGCCCCCGGCATGCGGACAAAGTCCGGCCTCATGGTGGGGCTGGGGGAAACACGTGATGAGGTATTCTTCGTGATGGAAGAACTCCGCCGGGCGGACTGCGATTATCTTACAATCGGTCAGTATCTTGCCCCGACAAAAAACCATCACCCCGTGGTTGAATACGTAACGCCGGAAACTTTCGATTATTACCGGGACCAGGGGGGCGCCCTGGGGTTCAGGGCCGTATCCTCGGGACCCTTTGTGCGGAGCTCCTATCACGCGGCGGAGATGGATACCGGAACATCGTAAAGTACTGATACCTGCTTCAAGGCTATCAAGTTTCATCCCAAAAGAGTAACATTGTCTGGTAATGCTTGTTTTAAGTATTACGAAGTAAAAAAAGGAGGATGGATGAATGAAAAAATCCACATTACTCGTCCTCGGCGCCGTTTTAACATTCACATTACTTTTATCATGTAAAACCCCGCCGCCGGTAACAGACACATCGGAATCGGATGCCCTGCGCTCCGAATTGGACCAGGCAAAAAGAAAGCTTGCGGACCTCGATGACCAGATTATAAAACTGAAGAACCAAATTGCGGAATTCGAGGACCAGAAAACGGTAACCCAGAAGGACGCGGAAATGCAGCTTGCTGACATGGCAATGCAGCTTGACAGCGCCAATGCGAGGGGTATCGAACTGGAGGGACTCGCGGCTTCACTGCGCCAGGATCTGGCGGACCTGCAGCTGAAACTCGATGAACTTTCCGTCGAGAACCAGCAGCTTAAAAAGACCAACACCGAACTGCTCAACACGCTGAACGCGAAGAGCGATACCCTGGCCCAGCGGATTTCCGAACTGCAGAAGGAAATCGACCGCCTGAGAAAAGATCTGCAGACTGCCCTGGCGGAAAAAGATGCGCTCCGCAAAGAACTTGAGCGGGACATCGAACGTATCAAACAGGCGGAAGCGGAGCTGAGGGCGGAACTCAAGGACGAAATCGCCCGCGGCAACATCGACATAAGCAGATACGAGAATATACTTATCGTCTCCCTCAACAATGCCGTTACCTTCGCCCCGGATAAGGCAGATCTCGATCCACGGTACGAACCGGTGTTAATGGATGTAGCCGATGTGCTGAAGAAACTGCCGGATAAAATAATCCGGGTGGAAGGACATACTGCCATCGGCATAAGCAGCACGGCGACCCTGCAGAAATATCCTACCTCCTGGGACTTGGGCGCTGCGCGGGCGGTGAGTGTGGTACGCTTTTTCCAGGAAAAGGCGGGCATAGATCCCATGCGGCTTGTAGCTCTTTCTTTCGGTGAATACCGGCCTGTTGCCTCAAACGCTTCCGAAGAAACCAAATGGAAGAACAGGAGAGTACAGCTGGTTCTCGTAAACAGGCCCCTTTACCAGGTGGAGGAACTCAAGAAAGCCGGGATCGGAAACTGAATCTTAAAAGCGCCGGTAAAAGCGGCGTCCTTATGTGCCGATATGCAAAAAAAGGCCGCGGAGGTTTCCCCGCGGCCTTTTTATTTTAACAGATATCGTGATTGCGCCGGCTGTACTCAGACGCCGGCTGTACTCAGACGCCGGCTGAAAGCTGATCAGGCTTTACAATGGAACCGTACCTGGCCTTGAGGGCTTCGAGCCCTTTCTTCTGTTGTTCATAGACTTCGAAAATCCGTTTCGGGCAGTCTTTTTCCCTGGAGTAGGCTTCTTTCTGAAGTTCAATCCGGCCGATGATGTTGTCCATGTAGAAGGAGAACTGTTTGTCGTAGAGTTCCCTGCCGTAATCCTTGTCGATGGTTTCCTTGAATATTTTTTTAAGGTCTTCGTACTTCGGAATGAAACCGATGGGAGTATCGATGGCTTCAACTTCGCCGTGGGCCCTGTACTCGAGCCAGGTCAGCCAGGCTTTCACGTCCCGCTTTTCGCCTAGGAGTTTCTTGTCTCCGGGTTCGCCGCCGCGGGCGCCGTGGGTAAGAAAGTAATTTAAGCCCGCCATTACTGGTTTCCGTTTTATTTTGGAGCTGTTGAAGAATTTGAACTGGGCTGCCATGTAGTCTGCCAGGGGGCCCGGGGTGAACGGAGCGTTGGCCCAGGGCTGCCTGTTCACTCCCTTGGCGCCCACTTCCGTTGCCGTGGCCGCGGACAGTATCGAGGCGCCTATGACAACACCGCCGTCCGGGGTCTTCGCGACCCACACCGGGGGCATGGTGTCCGAGTCCCGGCCGGAGTAGGTAATGACGCTGATGGGGCAGCCGGCTGAATCGGCGCCCATTTTCTGATTGTAGTTATCTATGGCGGAACAGGACAGGGTAATGCGGGCGTTGGCATTGGACGGCGCGACGGGTTTACCGGCAGTGTCCTTTTTGTCCGGCGTCCATGCGCCCAGATAGTTCTTCCCGTGATCCGGCATCGTTTCGCCGTGACCGGTCCAGTGAGGCACGCCGTTGTCATCGATGAGAACGTTGGACCAGATGACCTCTGTCGGTTTTTCGCCCCGCAGGCATTTCATGAGAAGCGGGTCGCCTTCCTGGTTTACATCCTGAACGATGCCGAACACTCCGGTTTCCGGATTAACCGCCCGGATGGTTCCGTCCTTCTCAATCCAGATCTGCGCGAGGTCATCGCCGATAAAATCGGTGCCCACCATTGCCGTGGTTGTCTTGCCGCAGCCCGAGGGAGCGGCGCCGGCAAAGAAGGTTTTACGGCCGCCGGGACCTGTTAGGCCGGTAATGAACATGTGCTCGGAGAGCTGATCTTCTTCCCTGTAGTAGGTGCAGAGGTCAACTGCGAAACGGTGATTGCCCTTTTTAAGCAAGAGTGTGTTTCCCGCGTAGGTACAGTACATGGAATAGGTGGTGAACCAGCTCCTGTCCATAAAAATGCGCGCCTTGGGAATTTCCTCGCTCTTGAAATTGCCGGCGGCATGCGTGTTGAAGAAAAACAGGCCGGCCCTCTTCACTTCCTCGTCGAAGTTTGCATACACGGCGGGATAGAGAATATTGCCTGAGTGTACGACGTAAAAAGAATCGGTAATCATGATGGCAGGAATCGCAGCTTTTGCGCCCACCGGCCCCCTGTTCCAGAAGGAAACCAGCAGTGTTTTTCCTTTCATCATGCCCGACATGACATTTTTCATGTAGTCGTGAGCTTCACCGCGCATCATTTTTTTTGCGAGAACGGATACGTCTTCGCCTTCGTTCACAATGTAAAAGGTCTGGTCCACCATGCGTCCCTGATCCTCAGGGAGGTCGAAGTGGCAGGTGTGGTCTTTAAGCTTGAGGTTGAATTCTTCGTTGTTTCTGACAGCCATTTCCCTAACGTACCCGATATCGGAGGCGGAGGCGGAATTTATCCATACGCTGTCAGGCTGAAGCATGGCAATAGAGTTGGCGATCTTGAAAAGGGCCTCTTCATTTTTAATCCTGGAGAGTTTTTCTAAATTTGATTTGTCCAGTTTCAGGGCAAACAGTTTTTCGGCATCCGCCATTGACTTGATGCCGCCCAATCCGGACAGAATGTCGACACCTTTTTTTAACTCTAACTTCATACTTTCTCCTCGTAAGTTTTTTGTTTTTACGTATTGTGGTTCCTTCATGCAGAACCTGACAGCCCAAATTTCCGATTATAAAATGATTGTATTTATTAATCCGCGATATGTCAAGGTCTTTTATTATCCCAATGTTTATAGTAAACTCACGTTATGAAACATCTTTTGCCCGTGTTTATGGCGGCCGTGTTGTCCGCCTTCGTTCTCCTTTCCTGCGCCACGTCTTCGGGGTCACTGTTCAGTTCCATGATGGAGGGTGATGAAAAAAAAACCGCGCCGGAGGAACAGAAGGCGAAGGAAAAACCTGAAACAGGTGTCGTAATCGAGACCGACCCCGCCGAGGCAGAAGTCTATATTAACAAGGAATTTCAGGGAGAAACGCCCCTTACCCTGAAAGATCTGAAACCCGGGTCCTACACCGTCGAAATCCGATCGGGCGGATACAGAACGGACTCGCGGATTATCGAAATCCGGAAGGATGTACTGCTCGAAATCGATGTTGCCCTGCAGCTGATAACGGGTTTCATCTCCGTCAGCACTGTTCCGGCGGAGGCCCTTGTAACCCTCGGCGCTGCCGGGATAACCGAGGCGGTACAGGAGGTGCCTGCAGGTACCTACACCCTTGATGTCCGTTCTTTCGGCTACGCCCCTTATACGGAAACGGTAACGGTGGAAGAAAATATGACGATTTCGCGGACTGTGACGCTTGCGCCCGCAGAATTCGCCGTGTCTGATTTTAATGTGTTCAGGAGCAGGTTTAACCCCGCGAATCCCGGCAGCCTGGGAAAAGCCCGCCTGTCCTTTACAGTCACTGTCCCGGGAAAAGGCAGCGTGATTGTCTACAACAGCCAGGAGAATCCGGTGGCCGGGTTTGATCTGCCTCCGTTTACGGACTGGGACCAGATGATCGAGTGGGACGGAAAAAATGCGGAAGGAAAGTATTTGCCTGATGGAACCTATTCACTTGCCCTGAACGCTTCCGGAGACGGAGGAAGCGAGGCACTGCGTGAAACCGCCGTGATTATCGATACGAGCCAGGCCGTGAGCTACCGCAGTCTTTTCCATGGAAGTTCCGGGCTTCTTTACGCTCCAACAACGGACATGCTTCCGCCTGACATAATGCAGATTTCGTTTCTTGTCCTGGGTCATCTGGAACAGGTAGAAGGCGTCCTGGAAGCCCGGTTTCCCGCTGTCCTTGGATTGAGGTTTTCTGCCTTTAATCTTCTGGACTGTACCGTATCCCTTTCGGTTGTGCCGCAGACCGCGGATTCGGTGCCCTATTCCGCCGGCGGTTCGGCGCGGCTCAGGTTTCTCAAGACCCCCGGGGCCGTATCCTGGAACATGGCTGCCGCGCTCAGGGGCACCTTTCAGCGCGGAGAAACCCTCGACAGCTTTACCAATTACGGCGCCGTTTATGCCGGGTTCCCCATGCAGTTTGAGGCGGGAGTATTCGGTTTGAGCCTCACTCCGGAAATCGCTTTCTCCACGAAGCGGGTTTCCTACATAAGCGACGAGGTTTTCCCCGAACAGGATTTCTACGTTTGGAGCTACCTGCGGGCAGGCATGTTTCTCGATTTCGGTTTTTTAGGTTCGGGTTTGTCCTATGCCCTGCGGACAAAGCCGTTTTCGGAAGGTTTCGCCCTCCAGTTCCCCATGGCCGCAGCCTTGGAATTCTGGTTCTTCATACCGAAGACGCAGGTGGTCATGGAGGCCGCCGTTGCCGGGGAGTTCGGCGACACCGGTTTCTACCTTATGGGCGGTCTGGGATTCGGCTTTTTCAACTGACATGACACCCAACGACAGACTGCTTCAGGAAATGTACGGACTTTCAACGCTTGAGCTGCAGAACCGGCTGATGGCTTTGCCGGATAGGGAAATAGCCTTAAGCCTTATGTACATGAAGGACGGGGACCGGCATTATCTTCTCACTGTTCTTTCCGCGGAAAAACAGAAACGCATCCGCGAGGAACTTGTCCTTCACGCGCGCCTGAGGATCCATTATAATCAGTACCGTCTGGCCCTGGACCATGTAGTGGACGCGCTTAAGGGGACGGGAAAGGGAAACCTTCGCAGCTATCTAAAACCGGTAAGGTACAAAACATGAACCTTCTCTCCATCATTGGTGTTGCACTGGGGCTTTCAATGGATGCCTTCGCCGTATCAGTCGCCAACGGCTTCATGATAAAGGAGCTCAAATTCAGGCATGTGCTGACCATAGCCCTCTCCTTCGGCCTGTTCCAGGCCATCATGCCTGTGCTGGGATGGGCTGCCGGATCCCTGTTCAGTTCATTCATAATGCAGGTGGATCACTGGGTAGCCTTCGGGCTCCTGGCTTTTGTCGGCGGAAAAATGATCTACGAGTCCCAAAAAAAGGAGGAGCCGGGCTGCGAGGAGGGGAAAAAGGACTGTACCCATTTCCCGACCCTGCTGCTGCTCTCCCTGGCTACGAGTATAGACGCATTGGCCGTCGGCCTGACTTTCGCATTTCTCGATATCCTTATAATACTTCCAGTCGTTATCATCGGGGGCATCACCTTCGTTGTATGTCTGGCCGGGGTTTACATCGGTGAAAAAACCGGCCACCTGTTCGAGAATAAATTCGAGCTTATCGGCGGTGTTATCATCATCGGTATCGGCATAAAGATTGTAATCGAGCATCTGCTGAAGCAATGACGGGATGTCTTTCAAAAACTGAAAAAAGTATAAAAGAAAACGCTTTTTCCCTCTTGAAAAAAATCACGGGTTGAACATACAATATATATTATGGCTTTAAGCCTTCGCCTTATGCTTTTTATCATGATAATTTCCTTCTGCCTGGGCTTGTATGTCGCTTTCGGGCTTCTCAACATTTATAAAAAGCGTAAAAACAAGACGACTCTGTTCTTTTTCCTGTTCATGCTTTCTTTCGTGTTTGCCATCGGTCTTGACAGCGCTCTGAAATATCTTTCGGTCACAGGCAGTGTTCCCGTCAAAGGAGCATTGTTTTCGATCCTTGTTTTCTGCAACTCCTTCTGGGCGAGTTCCTTTATCGTCACACTGCCGCTCTTTTCCAACAGTCTCTTTTCCATGGAACGCCGACAGTTTCTCAACCGCCTTTTCCTTGTGCTTTTCGCGATAAGCGTCGGCGGCTTTGCGTTCATCAATCTGACTGAGGCCGGCGCAGGTTCGTCCGCGTCACGTTATGTACCGGTATTCTGGGGGTTGAGCATGGCCGGCTCCCTTTTGTACTGCCTTCTGCTTTTTATAGGAAGGTTCAAACATGTTCAGATAAAGGAAGTGAAGGATTTTATCCGCGCGGTCGCCGTAACGGTGGTTGTGTTTCTTCCCGTTTTCGTACTTAAGGAATTTTTCGACAATGAATTGAGCGCTAAACTTATCGCGAAACCGTATCTCATAAGACCCATGCTGTATCTGACCATCAACATTCTCTCCGTTATCCATTTCGTAAAATATCTTAAAAGAATTTCACGCTATTCCTTCAAGGACATGCCTTCCGACGGCTTCATCAGGGCTTATGACCTGTCCGAGGGAGAAACGGATGTCCTGTGGCGGCTTGTCCAGGGCAAGTCTTATCAGCAGATCGGGCAGGAACTCTTTATTTCGCTTATCGCGGTGAAGGAACATGTGGCCAATATCATGAAAAAAACCGGTGTCCGGAGCAAATCCGGCCTCAATAATCTGCTCAAGACCCATTGCAACAAGTTTCTGGTTTTTGAAGGAAAAAGCGACGTAATATAGGATACGGAATTTTCCCGGAAGCCGACCGGCGTTCAGGGCGTCACTCCTTGTTATTAATAATAACAGATAAAACAGGAAGGAGGATCACGGATACGCGCCGTAATCTTCCGCCTTGACATGTTCCGGGAACAGCTATAAAAATAATGCCGGGAGAAAGCATGAGTTATACGTCACTTAAAGAAGAAGTTTTCGAGGCGAATATCCGGCTGGTTAAATCGGGCCTGGTAATTCTCACCTTCGGCAATGCCAGCGGGGCGGACAGAAGCGCCGGCGTCCTTGCCATAAAGCCGAGCGGTGTCAAATACGAAGAGATGACGCCGAACGACATGGTGATTGTCGCCATCGAGGACGGCAAAGTCGTGGAGGGGAAGCTGCGCCCCTCATCGGATACGCCGACCCACTGTGTTTTGTACCGGTCTTTTGCCGGTGTCGGAGGCATCGTGCATACTCACTCAACCCATGCAACCGCCTGGGCCCAGGCCTGCGAGGAAATTCCGGCCTTCGGCACCACCCATGCCGACCATTTTTTCGGACCTGTGCCCGTTACGCGGCAGCTTACCGCGGACGAAATAGAAGAGGATTACGAAGGCCATACGGGCAGGGTCATAGCGGACCGCTTTATACGCTTCGGCCTGAACCCCGCCGAGACTCCCGGAGTCCTGGTCGCGCATCACGGCCCCTTTACCTGGGGCAAGAACGCGGAATACGCCTGTGTCAACGCGATAGCCCTGGAGGCGGTTGCCTGTTCCGCGATACTCACGCTGGGTATAAATCCCCTCGCGCGTGAGACATCCCCGGCGCAGCTCGCCAAACATTATCTGCGGAAGCACGGACCGGGAGCTTACTACGGCCAGAAATGAGACCCGCGGGACTAGGCGCCGATGAAGGCGTCGATTTCCGCCATGAGTTCTGCGAAGGTTTCCGTAACGGGAAGATCGGGAAATTCTTTAAGGATTGAAGCGGGGGGCCTGAAAAAAATACCCTTGTCCGCCGATTTCAGCATGGTCACGTCGTTATAGGAGTCCCCCGCGGCGGTGACGGTAAACCCGATGGAGTGCAGCGCCTCGACCGTTTTCTTTTTGCCGTCCTTAATCCGCAACCTGTAATCCGTTACGCGGCCGAGTCCGTCAATCATAAGGGTGTTGCAGAACAGCGTCGGCCAGGCCAGTTTTTCCATCAGCGGAGCCGCAAACTGGGTAAAGGTGTCCGAGAGGATGAGGACCTGGGTCTTTGCGCGCAGTTCATCCAGAAATTCCCTGCCGCCGGGCAGGGGATCCATCGTGCGTATGACAGACTGTATATCGCCGATGGTCAGTTTGTGTTTTTCGAGAAGGCCGATTCTTTTTTTCATCAGGACATCGTAATCCGATATATCCCGCGTGGTCAGTTTCAGTTCTTCAATACCTGTTTTGAGGCTCACGTTAATCCAGATTTCCGGAACAAGAACCCCTTCCATATCGAGACAGACAATATGCATGTGTATCCCCTGAAAGATTATATAGCATGTAACAAGTGTTTGATAAACCCCCGAGCATGTGGTATCATTGATTATTATGAAAAACACCGGAACGGTAATCATTATTCTCCTTCTGCTGTCTGGTCTCTTAAGCTGCCGGGCGGCACAGGAATTCGGGATGGCTTCCAAATTGTCGGAGGAACTGCCTTCCGGCGGCGCTCAGCGTGAAGCAAGGCAGGCGGAGGCGCCCGAGCCCCAGACCGGGGAAACCCAGGACATGATAAAGCAGGAAAGTATAGGTTTTGACAAGGTTTCGGGTGAAGACGGCACCGGCCTGGATCAGAACGCGGCCCAGGTAAAAGGCAGGACCGTTCCGGAGGAGCGCAAGAAAGTCTATTCAGGCTACGCCCAGCTTCTGGTGGACAATACGGAAGAGGTCAAGAACAATATTACCCGTATTGCGGACAGGTCCGGCGGATACGTGGAAAGCGTATACGAAAACACCGTGGAAATCCGTGTGCCGGCCGGCGATTTCGATGCCATTTTCGAGGAAATACTCGGACTTGGAACGGTTTCCAATAAATCCGTGGAAACTTTCGACGTTACCGAATTTTACGCGGACCTCAAAACGAGGCTCACCATCGCGGAGAAAACGCGGGAGCGCCTCTACGTGCTGCTGGACAGGACCGCTGACGTCAATGAGAGGCTCAAAATCTTAAGGGAAATCCGGAGGCTCACAGAGCAAATCGAGCGAATTAAAATAACCTTCGATCTTCTCGAAAACCAGATCGCCTTTTCCAGGATTACCGTGGAACTCGTATCCCGTTTTGAGGAGGAATCCTATACTATCGGCAAAATCCCCTTTCCCTGGATGGCGGGTCTGAACCCGCTCTATGCGGGCATTGACAGGTACAGGGACTACTTCCAGCCAGCCCTTGGCGATGAATTCGCCGTTTTCGCCAGAGAAAAAATTTTCCGTGCGGAAAGCGCCGACGGCGTACGGGTCCGCCTGGGCACAGTGGAGAACGATCCCTCGGGAGATTCCGTGTTCTGGCAGAAAGCCCTTTTATTTCACGTAAGTCCGCTGTACAGTTCGGCGGAGGAAAAGGACCTTGGTTCCTTCAAGGCTGTCCTTTTTAAAAGCAAGGACCGGGAACCCTATGCCTATCTCGTGGGCGTAAAGGCGGCCGGTAATAATCTTCACATCGCGGAGGTGTTTTTTCCGTCCTGGGATGTGTATAACGCAAACATCGAAAGCGTCATGAAAGCTTTCGGGACAACCCCGGGGAAATAGGTACCGTATGAAAAAATTTATTGTATTGGCCGGCGCATTGGTCCTAGCTCTTGCGGCGCTGCTGCCTGCGGAACAGGAAAATTACCTTCATTACAGTTTTACTGCACAGCTCATCGTCGCTGACCCGGACAAGGCATCACAGGACCTTGGAGCCTGGTGTGAATTGATGGGGGGCTATTTTGTGCTTAAATCATCGGACCGGGTCATAATGAGGTTTCCCTACAGCCAAAACGGCAGGCTGCTGCCCTTTCTCGACTCCATTGCCGAGGAGGTTCTCGATTTTTCACCGCAGGCCGTGGACCTCCGGGAAGAGCTGCTGGGGCTTACTTCCGCCATTCAGAGCAGGGAGGAAATCCTTTCGAAAAATCTCGCCTTCATTGACAAAACCACCATCGAAGGCACCCTGGCAATCGAAAAGGAAGTGATGCAGCTTCTGTCGGAAACCGAGGAGCTCAAGGGCAAGCTTAACCGCCTGAACGGGGACAGAATTTACGCCAGGGCGGACATCAGCCTGCGCTATTTGGAGAAGAAACTGCCCAGTATTATTCCCTCGTCCTTCGCCTGGCTCAACGGCATCGATTTCTACAAATTCATAAAACGGACGAATATGCGTATCCGATCGAGCCTTGCAGGTATAAAGGCGGAGGCTCCCGAAGGGTTCGCCGTGTTCAACAAGGGCAGGGGCAGGACCTTCATGGCCTTAAGCCCGGAAGGTGCCCTGTATACGATTTACCGGATAAATAATTATCCCAGAATGGACCTGGCCTTCTGGACAAAGGCCCTTCAGAAGCAGCTCTCCGACAGCGGTTACCGTCTTCATAAGGGGCCGGAGGAATTTACCGGCCCGGAAGAAAAAGGCGTGTATTTTGAATGGATTGTCCCCTATCAGGG